>JBEPVV010000114.1:0-6280 GCA_041690795.1 Gemmatimonadota bacterium
GTGCCGGCGTGGCCGACCTGATGCTGACGGGCGGTTGCGAAGCGGCGATCACCGGGCTCAGTGTCGCCGCATTTGCCAACATGAAAGCGCTGTCGACGCGCAACGATGCCCCGGAGAAGGCGTCGCGCCCGTTTGACCGCGATCGCGATGGATTCGTGCTTGCCGACGGTGCCGGGATGCTGGTGCTCGAGGAGTACGAACACGCGAAGGCACGCGGTGCGACCATCCTCGGCGAGATCATCGGCTACGGCGCCAGCGGCGACGCCTATCATATCACGTCACCTCCGCTGGACGGGCACGGCGCGATCAATGCGATGAAGGCCTGCATCGAGAGCGGCAACATCCGTCTCGATGAGGTCGACTACATCAACGCGCACGGGACATCGACGCCTCCCGGCGACATCGCCGAAACCAATGCTGTCAAGGCAGTCTTCGGTGATCAGGCGCGAAAACTCATGTTCGCCTCGACCAAGTCGATGACGGGGCATGCGCTCGGCGCCGCTGGCGCGATCGAAGCCGTCGTGTCCCTGCTGGTCACGGCCACGGGCGATATTCCGCCGACCATCAACCAGGAGCATCCCGATCCGGAGTGCGATCTCGACTCCGTCCCCAACGAGATGCGTCACCGCAAGGTCCGGATCGCGATGTCGAACTCATTCGGCTTTGGCGGCCACAACGCGACGCTGGCGATGCGGGCGTTTTCGTAGCTCGATCCCGCGCCGCATCCCGGCGCCCGTTATGCTTCTCGCCTCGGCACCAAGCAGCTGACCCGCGGAGCGCCTATTGCCTGACACGGCACGGCAGGAGCCCACACCACCAGCGCTGAGCGGCGCGCCACCGGGTCCACCGGGGCGCGCGGCGATCCTTGCGGTCGCAGGGGCGGTCGGACTGGTCGCCGTGGCGATCGTCCTCCTGACACTGCCAACGGGAGAGCCAGGGGACCCGCTGACTCCGACGCGGGATCCGGCAACCCGTGCCGCGGCGGCGATCCCGTCAAGCCCTACCGTCGTTGCGGCGCCAGTTGCCGCGTCGCAGCCAGCCGTCGTTGCTCCTTCGCCGACATCACCAACGCGCCCGCCGGCACCGGCACCCGCGCCGACCGTCGCCGCGACGGAACTGGTGACGCGAATCCTGCCGCGCACAGCGGCGTTCAGGCTCGACGGGCGCATTGAGCGCCGGCGGCGAATCTCGCTTCCACCAGGACGGCACATCCTCGAGGCATCGTCCGCGGGCTTCGCCACGCGGACGGATACCGTGCAACTCAGACTCTCGCAACGATTCAGCTGGGCACCGAGCCTTGCCCCGTTGCCCGTCACGCGCACGTCAACCGCGCGAACACCGCCGCCCCGACGAGGCAACTCCGACGCGTCGGCGTGCCGTCAGGCCGCTACCGGTGGATCGTGGGCTGACGCCTATGGAGCGTGCAGCCGGGCGGCCCGATCGGGAGACATGGTGGCGGCGCGAACGCTTGGGGTGATGTTCCAGCGCGGCAACGGCGTGAGCAGGAGCGACGACAGCGCCAGCCGGTGGTTCGGCGAGGGCGCACGCAGCGGCGACCCTGAATCGATGCTGCAGCTGGCGATCGCCTACGACCACGGGCGTGGCGTCCGCAAGGAAGCCGCAGCGGCGCTCGACTGGTATTCTCGCGCCGCCAACGCCGGTCAGCCCGACGCGACCTTCGCCCTGGGCGATGCCTACGAAAAAGGCCATCTGGGCGTTCAAAAGGATCGCCGGAGGGCACTCGAATGTTATCGCAAAGCCGCTGCGCAAGGGTCGAAGGATGCCGCCAGCAAAGTGCGCGATCTTGATCGATGAGTGATCCGCGAACCGGCATCCCGGCGAGGCTGGCTCATGGAGTCGTGGCTTCGCTGGTGGCAGGAATGGCGGCCGGTGCGGTGGCGTGGCTGCTCGCGGGACTGGCCCCGGCGCTTACCACCGACTACACCCGCCTCGATCAGCTCAATGCGATGATTACTGGCGCCGCGATCGGCGGCACGGTGCTCGGAACCCGTGCCTACCGCCATCGTGCTGAAGTGCTCCTGTCCATTGTCAGCGGCACGCTGCTCGGCGGGGTCGGCGCCCTGGCAGGCGCAACCCCGCTCGCCTTCGCTCACCTGGCTTCGACGCCTCGCCAATTCCTGCTGGAGCGCGCGCTGGCATGGGGACTCATGAGCACCGGAGCCGCCGCGTTGCTGTCGGTCGTTGCGCGCCCCACCTCACGCGATCGCTTCGTCGAACGGCTTCTGCTGGCACTGTTTGGCGGCTCGATCGGCGGGGTCGTCTTCACACTGCCCGGGGTGTCGGATCTGTGGCAGGGGATCTCGTTCCTCTGGGTCGGCGCGGCCATCGGCATTGCCATCGCCGGACCAGAAGCCTGGCACGCGGCGGCGATCATCGAGACGTTGCCGGAGCGCGGGCGCCAGCGCCACCTCTTCGCCGTTCGCGAATGGCTCATCGATGAGGGTGACGTTGTGGCACTCGGCGAAGCGCAGGTGAGCTGCCAGCACGGAAGGATCGCCCTCTATCCCCCCGCCGGAGGCGTCGTCGCCGCGGGCCATGCCGTCCGGCACCCGACGTACTTGCACGCGTCGCAGATCATCGCCGTCGGCCGTGCCCGTTACCGCCTGCAGCTCATCGGCCCGCGATGACGCTGCGCGTCGCCGCGATCCTGCTCTGCACGCTCGCAGCCGTCTCCGCGGCGCAGAGTCCCGCAGGACTTCGACTCGTTCGCTGCATGGCGGGTAGCGACGTTCCGTGCGTGGCGGCGCGAGTCCCAATGGATGCGGGGGCGCGACGGGTCCTTGGTCGGATCGATTCATCCGCCGAACGCAGATCGTGGAGCGCGACACTCGGGGGGAGTGCGCTCACCGGCGCTGGGTTCGACAACGGGCCGATGGTGCGCGCCCGGTTGCTGGTGCTGATCGACGGTGGCAGCGCCATGGCGGGCGATAGGTTTGCCTTTTCCCGGATCGCGCTCCGCTCGTGGCTGGCCACGCTCGATACCAGCAACGTCAGAGTTGCGGTTGCGGCGTTCACGGACACTGACGTGACGCCGGACATCGCGTCAGCTCGATTCGAGACGCCCGCGCGCGCGGCGATAGCGCTCGAACAGTTCGACGCACCGACGCCAGTGACACGGTCGCCACTGGCCAGCGCCGTAGCACTCGGCGCGAAACGGGTGGCAGCTTCCTTCGAGGCGGAGCCGGGGACCGTTGGCGGCCTGATCGTGATTTCCAGCGGTCGGAACGATCCCCCACGCGGTCGCGATAGCGTGCAAGTGGGAGCGGTGGGTGCAGACGTACGGATCTGGTTGCTGGTCCTCGGGACGCAGGGCGCCGCAGCTGATCTCGACTCGCTCCTGCCCGCCAACGCCGAACTGCGACGCGTTCCGATCAATCCGAATGCCGTGACTAGCAGGCTGGGTGCGATCTCGCGCGAGCTGACATCGGAGCGGGTCTTCACCTTCGGCACCGGCATGGTCGGGGGGGCCGCGCTCGGCCGCTCGCTGCTGCGGGGGCGCGTGGCACTGCACGCCGGCGCGAGTACGGAGTTGGCCACGACCCTTGCGTGGCGTCCGCCCCTGGTCGCGCTGCCGGTCTTCACCGGCGTCGCATCGCCGGCATCGCTGAGTCCGGCGTTGCGCGAGTCCATGCTGCTCGGCGCCCCTGCCGGCAACGATCATGCGCTGGTCGCCTTGCTGATGGCTCTCGTCGTCGGGTGCAGCTGGGCGCTAGCCACGCGGTATACCCGGGTCGAGCCAGTGACGGCGGCGCCAGCCGCGAAAGAACACGCCACGACGTCGAGGACAGCCGCTGCATCGATGTCCGAGAGCGAGGGGTTGCCGCGACGTCCCGAAGAGGTCACGCACCAGACCGCCCGGCGCACGGCGTTGCGCCGGTGAGCGCTAGCTCAGATAGATGATGTTCGCCAGATTTGTTCTCATGCTGATCCGTGTTGCCATTGCGCTCGTGGTTCTGCCGGCGGTCGTTTCTGCCCAGGCGGGCAGCAGTGGTACGCGCAGTCAGGAGAAAGCCTCGCTGCTGCACTTCTGCCAGCAGATGGACGAGTCGCGCGACAGCACGCTGCAGAGCGTCCGCGATCGGACCGATTGCTGGAAACGGATGCAATTGCAGGGTATGGATGATTCGCTGGTCGACGCGCGCTACCAAGCGGCCGTCGCTGACTACGACGCCGCGGTCAAGTCGGACTCGATCCGGATTGCGGGAGAAAGCGCGGACCGCAAGCTGGTGACGGTGCAAGAGGCGATCCGCGTCCGCGACCTCGATGGCGCCCGGCGCTCGGTGGACGAAGTGCTCGCGGCCCAGCCCGACAACCAGCGAGCGCTTGCCTTCCGCGACCGGATCATCGCGCTGACGCGCGCCCGGCGCAGGCGAGCGACGCTGATCACGATTGCGGCCTCGATCCTCCTGGTCGCGCTATTCCTGGCTGGCGGATCGAAGGTGCTGTCGGTGCGCTTTCAGCGGAAGATCGCACGACGTCGCGCCAGCGCCTCAAGCCAGAAGGCGATGCTGGAAATCATCGATGGCGTGGGGCGAGGCAAGATGTACACCATGGACGGACCCGTATTCAGGATCGGATCCGCCGAATCCGAGCGGCCCGAAGAAAAGAATCATCTTATCCTCAGCGACACCAGCGCGTTCATTTCCCGATATCACTGCACTATCGTCCGCAAGAACGACCAGTACTTCCTGATCGATTCCTCGCTGAACGGAACGTACATGGACGAGGAACTGCTCGACCGCGGAGAGCATCGGGCGCTGGAGGATGGCGACGAGTTTTCAGTGGCTGGAATGGCGCGAGTCAAGTTCTTGATCATCTGATGCCGGAGCCGGCGTCGCTGATCACGCGGAGTGTCGGTGCACACAACCGCCCCTGCGCTCGCAAGCAGCTGCGCCCGTCGGACCACGCGCGCGAAGATCTCTCCCTGCGCCTCCGTAACGAGGCTGCCGTGCTCGCGCATCTTGCGGAAAGTCCAGGAGTGATCCGGCTTCTCAATGTGGAGCAGGACCCGCTCACGCTGGTCCTCGAGTGGGCCGATGGCGGATCGCTCGACCAGCGGATGAGACGGCCGATCGACCCAGGCGAAGCCGAACGCTTTGCTCGCGAGATCGTCGCGGCAACGATCGCTTGTCACGCGCGCGGGGTTGTCCACCGCGACATCAAGCCGTCCAACGTGCTGATCGTTCGCGGCGCCATCCGGCTCGCCGACTTTGGCGTTGCGGCCTGGGGCGATCCGCCGAGGGCGCTGCCGGAGGGCTGGGAGGAAGCGGAGGTGGGAACGCCGCCGTGGTCTGCGCCGGAACTGCGCCAGAACGCAACCGGCGTGGTCTCGCCGTCGGTCGATGCCTACGGTGTGGCGAAGACAATTCTGGCGTTTCTCGAGACCCGCTCACCCGTGGTCGCGGCGGCCCTCTCGACCGACCCCGCCCGCCGGCCCACGCTGGACCAGATCGCGCACGCGCTCGGCTGACGGTACCGTCCGAAGCGTCGTCCAGCGATCGCGCCGGTTGGCAAAGCGATCGATGTGGAGATGCAGTCCCGTGCCCGCCTCGAATAGCAGTCCAGCCTTCACGGCGTTGGCGACCTGGCGGCGAAGCACAGAATCCTGCGAGAAATCCTTGACGCGAATGTGCCTGGCGTGCGACTGGTCGATCACGAACTGCACTTCATTGCCGTTCATCGTCTTGATGCTGAGATCCATCGCGCCACCCCTGCCGTAGAGAATCACGTGCTCGGCGTGATCTCTCCCCGAGACGATGATCGGATGGCCGAAATGCGCCTGGAAGGCGGCCGCCATCAGCGCAAATGTTGCGGCGAATCGCTCGACCGTAAGAGATGCTGTCTTCATCTGCTCCGGCGTCAGCGGGGACGTGGCACTGGCGTAATTTCCGGGGACTGCGAGACTGCGCTCACGGTAGATCGCTGCCACCGACGCCTGCAGCGCTGCGATGCGCGGCTTGACTTGCGAATTGTTGCGAAGGTCGCTCAGTGCCAGCGTGTTCACGGCGCGCGCGAATTCCTGTCCGGCGCCTTCGCCGAGGCCGAGTTCCAGCAGGGTCGCGCCGCGCTCGACGTGATCGTAGGCAACGACAAGAAGCGAGTCGAGCTCGGTGGCTTGGCGGTCGTCGAGCACGACGATCGATTTGCCAGCGTGAAAGAGCCCGTACCACGCAACGGCTCCGGCACCCGCCACGAGTATCACCGCGACCACCACTGTCGCGATGGCGGCGATCGAGACGTTGCGGGCCGGGCCGGGGAG
>JBEPVV010000115.1:0-6245 GCA_041690795.1 Gemmatimonadota bacterium
ATGACGGACCGCTGCCCGACACCATCACCGATATGAACCTGGCGCAAGACGCCTACGCCGCTCACTTGAAAGGCGCGGGGCTGGTGCTCTGTCTAGGCTCCATGCTGCATTCGATCGCGACGGGCAACATGCTGCCGGCGTTTCATACCCGGACCGCCGACGGTCACCCGGAACCGTTGATGACGATCTGTGTCGACCAGACGGAGTTCGTGGTCAACAAGCTCAAGGACCGGGGCACGCACCAGGCGTACGGCGTAGTCACCAACGCGCAGGACTTCATGCACATCATCCGGATGTATCTCGAACGATGCTGACCGAACTCACCCTTACGGGACCGGGCCAGGGTGCCCAGTGGGAACGCCTGGCAGCGTGGTTGCGTGACCAGCTGCCGTCGGAAGAGATCGACGGCGTCTGGGTCTTCCGCGTGCTTCGTCGCGATCGCAAGGAATTCGGGACCGCCGTGCTCAGCCGCGTCGATGGCGAGCGGCGCCGGATCTATACCGCCAGCTACACTGCGACGATCAAGGGCAAGCTGCGCGGGGGGTTCGAGTCACAGCTCGACGAGGTGGGCAGCGGGCCGCTCGAGGCGCTGCAGGAGTTGCTTGCGCTGGTGCCCGTCCGCGCCGACGACGAAGAGCCGCCGGTCGCGGTCGAGGCTGGCACGTGGTTTACCACGCTGGCTGCTGACGTTGCGCCCACCGATGCCTGAACTGAGCGGCGCCTCGCTGCAACTGCTCGAAACTTTCCATCGCTGGTTGCGTGATCGACACCTGCCGGTAACGCGCCAGCGAGATATGGTGGCGCGCGTCGTCTTTGCCGGAGGCGAACACCTCTCGGTCGATGGTATCCAGCGGAGCCTGCGCGACGCCCAGCTGCGAATCGGTACCGCAACCATCTATCGTTCGCTGGAGATGCTGATCGAGAGCGGCCTGGTGCGCGCGCACGATTTCGGCGAGGGCTTCAAGCGCTTCGAGCCGATGCTTTCACCCGGCGAGCATGGCCACCTGATCTGCTCGCGCTGCGGCAGGGTCACGGAATTCTCGACCGAGCGCATCGAACGGCTGCTGCCGATGATCGCCGACGAACACGGCTTCCTCCACCAGACGCACCGCTTCGAGGTGCGCGGCCTCTGTCGCACCTGTCGCGATGCGGATGCCGGCACGCTGGTCCGCGCCGGTCGCCGCGGCTGAAATGGTTGTAGCGCCAGCGGTCGCCTTTGCCGGCGGCCTGCTTTCGTTTCTCTCCCCGTGCGTGCTGCCCCTCGTTCCCAGCTACATCGGGTTCATCAGCGGGATGACCCTCGACGAGATCGGGCGATCGCGTCATCGCGCCTTGCTGCACGCAGCCTGCTTCGTCAGCGGTTTCTCGCTGGTGTTCATCCTGATGGGGGCAGGGGCCACGGCCTTGGGCGCCAGCGTGCTCTATCACAAGGCGGCGATCGCGCAGGTCGGCGGCGTCGTGCTCATCGTGTTCGGGCTCTACACCGTGGGTGCGCTGCGGATTGCGTGGCTCGATCGCGAACACCGTTGGCACCTTGAGCAGGCGCCGGCCGGGCTCGCTGGCTCGATGTTCGTCGGAATGACCTTTGCCGCCGGGTGGACGCCGTGTATCGGACCGATTCTGGGTGCCATCCTCGGTCTCGCCGGTTCGACCGGCAGTGTCGCTCAGGGCATCGCCCTTCTCGCGGCCTACTCTGCCGGGCTGGCGATTCCCTTTCTCGTCGCCGCCGTGGCACTCGATCATTTTCGCGCGTGGTTTCTTCGCGTTCGCGGCCGGATGCGGGCGATGCAGGTCGCCAGCGGGTTGCTGCTCATCGCCGTCGGCGCCCTGCTGGTGAGCGGCAACTTCACCCGCATGGCGGGGTGGCTGCAGGGAATGACGCCGGCGTTTCTGCGCCAATGGTTGTAGCAGTACTCACTCGACTTCCAGGCTCTCCTCGAGCTCCTGGCGGAGCAGCAACTCGGTGTAGCGCCCGCCGGCAGCGACAAGCTCATCGTGCGTACCTCGCTGAACCACCCGCCCACCGTCGAGCACGATGATCTCATCGGCATGGCGCACTGCCGAAAAGCGATGCGAGATGATGATCCGCGTCTGGTCTCCAGCGGCAAGCGATGCCAGGATCTCCGATTCGGTGTGCGCATCCACGGCGCTCAGCGCGTCGTCCAGAACAAGAATCGCCGGGAGACGCACGAGGGCGCGGGCGATCGCTGCGCGCTGACGCTGACCGCCCGAGAGATTGATGCCGCGTTCACCGAGCATGGTCTCCCAGCCGTCAGGTAGATCGGGTAGCGCGGCGTCAAGCTGGGCGGTGTGCGCCGCACCATCCAGCTGACCGCTATCGGCGGTCCCGAGCAGCACGTTGTCGCGCAGCGTATCGGAAAAGAGAAACGTTTCCTGGGGTACGATCCCGACCACGCGGCGAACGGTCGCGATCGGCAGCATCCGGACGTCGACCCCGTTGACGCGAATCGTGCCCAGCACCGGATCGTAGGTGCGCGCCAGCAGCTCGACCAGCGTGGATTTTCCGCTCCCCGTCGCGCCCACCACGCCCAGTACCGCTCCCGGGCGAAGATTGAAGGAAATATCCTGGAGTGCCCAAGGGGCATCGTCGCGGCCGGGGTAACGAAAGGAGACTCCATCGAACGTCACGCCGCGCGCGCCGGTCGCATCAGGTAGCGTTTCAGGATGTGTCGGATCGGTGATGTCCGGCGTCACTTCCAGCAGGGCATCGATACGATCGGTCGCGGCGTCGCCCCGTTGCAGCAGCGAAATGGCCCAGCCAAGCGCGATCATCGGCCAGACCAGCGTTGCGAGGTAGATGCCAAAGGCGACGAATCCGCCGGTGGTGATCTCGCCGCGGATGACACTCCGCCCGCCGGCCACGAGCGCGATGATCGCACCGATTCCGCCGAGCAGGGAGAGCAGCGGATTGAAGACACCCTGCGCGCGGGCAAGCGCCATGTTGCGGGACTGGTAGCCCGCATCAAGCGAGTGGAAGGTGCGGGTCTCGGCGGATTCCTGGGCGTAGGCGCGCACCACGCGAATGCCGGCCAGGTGTTCCTGCACGAACGACGAGATGTCGCCGAATCGATCCTGCACGGCGAGCGACCGTCGGTGCACGACGCTGCCGAGCACGGTCATGACGATGGGAAGGCCGAGCGTCGGCAGCAGCGCCCAGAGCGTGAGGGTCGGCGAGATCGCCGCCATCATCGGGACGATCATGACGGTGCGAACCGAGGTGTCGACGATGTACATGACGGCGGGCCCGGCCACCATGCGGAGGGCGAGCAGGTCGTTGGTCGCCCGCGCCATCAGGTCGCCGACGGCGAATCGCTGGTAGAACGAGGCAGACAGGCCCATCAGGTGATTGAAAAGGTCGTCGCGAAGATCCGTTTCGACGCGGCGCGAGGCGCCGTTGAGGAGATAGCGCATGCCGAAGCGCAACACGCCGCCGCCGAGCGCCAGCATGGCGACCAGCATCGCCGCGTGGCGGGTGCCGTGCCAGTCGCGGGCGATCAGGGCGTCGATGGCGTGCTGGATGTAGCGCGGCCCAAGCGTTGCCAGCAGGTTGGACCCGAGCAGACACGCCAGTCCGGCGAGGTAGGCCGTCGCATAGCGCTTGAAGTATTGTCGCAGTCGTCGCAAGGCTCGCATCGAGCGGAATGTAGTTCCGCCGCGATTCACGTTCACGCAGGAGCTCTACATGAGACACCGTCTGATTGCCTCGCTCGCGCTGGTTACGATGGCCGCGTGCAGCAAGCCGAATTCGTCAACCGTGGCGATCGCCGACAGCACCGCCAGGGCGCTCCCGCCGATGGCTGACACAGCGGCTCGCGCGCTGCCGACGCCTCCGGAAACCGTCTTCGTCGATCGTCCGCACGTCGCACCGCCCCCACCGCCGGCTCGACCGCCAGTGCGCCCGCCGGTGCGTCGCGAGCCAGCCCCCGTCGCCGATCAGCCCGCGCCGCCTTCTCGCGGCGGTGTCCTCGCCGATGGTACCACGATCAGTGCCGTAGCGCTCGACTCCGTCCACTCACGCTACACCCAGGTGGGCGATGTCGTTCGCGTTCGCGTTGACCAGGATGTGATGCAGGGCAACCGGGTCGTCATTCCGGCTGGAGCGGTTGTCACGATGTCGGTGACCGACCTGGCCGGCGCCGGGAGCCGGGGTGAGAAAGGGACGTTGTCGATGACCGCGCAGGACGTGCAGATCGATGGCCGCTCGTATCCGATCTCGGCCCGCGCCACCGACTACCAGTATGAAATGAAGGCTCGCGGCATCGGTGCAGGTGACGTCGCCAAGACTGGTGTCGGTGCCGCCATCGGCGCGATTCTCGGTCACGTCATCGGCGGCAAGACCGGCACGATCGTGGGCGCGGTGGGCGGCGGCGCGGCGGGTGCGGCCATCGCTGCGAAATCAGCCGATCGCGACATCATCGTTCATTCCGGCGCGACCGTGACGTTGCAGCTGACGGGGGAGTTTGCGAAGCGATAGGCGAGAGGCGAGAGACGAGAGGCGAGGGAAGCAGCGGGAGACAGCGACCGCTGCCGGAAGATTCCTCTCGTCTCTCGCCCCTCGCCTCTCGCCAGCTTTTCAGTATCCCGCCGGCTTCCCCCCGCCGCGCGGATCACTCACTCCGCGCCATCCGGAGGGCGTCCGGATGATGCCCTCCACATCGCCGCCCCCGCCGAATACCACTTTGTGTCCCAGCGCCTTCAGCGAGTCGACGACGGCCGGCAGAAATCCGTCGCGGTTGAGCGTGATCTCGTCGGGGAGCCCCTGATGGTGCTGGCGCGGCGCGGCGATCGCGTCGGCGAGCGACATTCCGTGATCGATCACGTCGCTGATCACGTGATAAACCTGGGTGATGATGGTCGGTCCGCCTGGAGTGCCCACGACCATCAGCAGCTTTCCCGCGGGATCGAGCACGATGCTCGGCGTCATGGCCGACAGCATCCGCTTCCCCGGCTTGATCGCATTGATCTCCCCCTGCACCAGGCCGTACATGTTGGCCTTGCCTGGTTCGGTAGCGAAATCGTCCATCTCGTCGTTGAGCAGAAATCCGGCACCGCTGACCAGCACGGACGAGCCGAACGAGTTATTGAGCGTGGTGGTGATCGATACTGCGTTGCCGTCATGATCGACGACCGAGTAGTGTGTCGTGCTCGGCCCGTCCTTGATCGACGCGTCGAACACCGGCGTGGGCGTCGCATGCAGCGGATCGATGGTGGCGCGAGCAGTCGCCGCATACGTCTTCGACAGCATCCGCGGCAGCATCGGCAGTTTCTCGAAGTCGGGGTCACCGAGGAAACGATTCCGGTCGGTGAAGGCGCGTCGCATCGCCTCCGATTCGCGGTGCAGCAAAGCGGTTGACCCGAAGGCCGGCAGCGGCCCGAAACCTTCCATGATGTTGAGGATCATGCCGAGCGTGGCACCGCCGGATGACGAAGGCGGCATCGACCAGATGGTGTAGTTGCGATAGGTGATCTTGAGGGGCGTCCGCCATTTCGCCCGATAACCGGCCAGGTCGCTCGCGCTGATGATCCCACCGCCGCGCTGCATCTCATCGACGATCGCCTTCGCGACCCAGCCCTTGTAGAAGCCGTCACGGCCATGGTCTCGGATGGCTTCGAGCGTGCGCGCGAGGTCGGGCTGGCGGAGCACGAATCCCGGAGTGAGCGCCCGGCCATTCATGCTGTATTGCGACAGCGCGGCTGGAGAATATCGCGAAAAATTCCGCAGCGCACCGCCGAGGGCGCGCGCATGAAACGAGTCGAGCACGAAGCCGTCGCGGGCCATTCGGATGGCGGGCTCCATCACCTGCGCCAGCGGGAGCTTTCCGAAGCGGCGATGTGCCTCGATCATCCCGGCGACCGCACCCGGCACACCCGCGGCGAGATGCCCGTAGACGCTCTTTTCTCCCGTCGGCTTCCCGTCGGCGTCGAGGTTCATCAACGTGTGCCCCTGCGCATCGATGTACATGTTGCGCGTCGCCTTTGCTGGTGCGGTTTCGCGATAATCCAGGGCGTAGGTCCGGCCATCTTTCAGGCGGAGCATCATGAAACCGCCGCCGCCGATGTTGCCTGCCTCGGCGTGCGTGACCTGCAACGCGAAAGCCACGGCGACCGCCGCATCGACGGCGTTGCCACCTCCGCGCAGGATGTCGCGTCCGGCAGCGCTGGCCAGCGTGCTTCCCGATGCCACCATGCCGTTGGACCCGTCGGCCTGTCTCTTATAAACATCT
>JBEPVV010000116.1:0-6255 GCA_041690795.1 Gemmatimonadota bacterium
TCTTCGTGAAGGTGTCGTATCTGTGGAGAAAGCGCGGCTAGGCCGCAATCGCTCGGTCTGGAGATCGTCGAGGCGGCGCAGGAAGAGGAGGTAAGTGATCTGTTCGATCACCTCGAGCGGATTCGAGATGCCGCCCGACCAGAAGGCGTCCCAGATGCGGTCGATCTGGTTGCGGAGGTCGCCGGTGATCATGGCGCGTGGTTGAGTGCGGCCCCTACGAAATCCTCGAACAGTTTCCCCACGCTCGGCTCTCCGCTGGCAAACATCTCTGGATGCCACTGCACGCCGACGGCGAAGCCCGCGCCCTTCAGCTCGGCGCCTTCGATCAGGCCGTCCGCGGCATAGGCGGTCGGGACGAGCCCCGCGCCGAGCGTGCGAACGCCTTGGTGATGCATCGAATTGACGGAGATGGTGCCGGTGCCGAGCGCGGCGCCGAGACGAGAGTTGGCGGCGACTTCGACGGTGTGGGCAAGATGATCGCGCGTGAACCCGCCGCCGGGAAAATAATCGTGCTTGGCGGAGTCGGGCCGGAGCAGGGTGAGGTCTTGCCAGAGTGTGCCGCCAAGCGCAACGCTCAGGACCTGGAGACCACGACAGACACCGAGGAACGGCTTGTGGTCGGCGAGCGCCCAGCGGGTCAGTGTCAGCTCGGTGCTGTCGCGCGCGGGGTCGACCCGTCCCAGTGCTGCATGCTCGGCCTCGTTGTACTCGCCCGGACTGATGTCGACGCCGCCTGGAACCATCAGGCCATCGAGCCGCTCGTAGATTGCACGCAGCGCCTCGGGCGAGTCGGCAAGCAGCGGAATCAGGACCGGAGCCGCACCGGCTGACACCAGGGAATGGACGTACCGCTGGTTCATCACCCACGACTGCGGGAGTTCGGCGGGAATGCCGTCGATTGCCTGCAGGGTCTGCGTGGTGACGCCGATAAGCGGGCGCGCCGACATCAGGTCACGCCCTCGGCGGTCTCGCGCACCAGCTGATCGACGACGGCCTTGAGATCGCCTGTTTCGCGGAAGGTCGCCAGTTGCCGGTCGGCACTGGTGCCTTCGGCCATGACCTTGAACGCGTACTCGACTTCCTTGCGACTGCCGAGTTCGTCGACGATGTCGCCAATGAACCACGCGATCAGTTCGGTGATCAGTTCGCGCGCCGGCATTTCCTTGCCGTGGCCGAAGTCGATCATCCGCCCGTCGAGGCCGAAGCGGGTGGCGCGCCACTTGTTTTCCTCGATCAGGTTGGGCGAGTACTGGCGGAAGGTCATGTTGTCGCGCCGAAGCTTCCACAGCTTGGCGACGATGGCCTGGAAGATGGCACCGATGCAGACCGCTTCGTCGACCCGGGTGCAGACATCGCAGAGGCGGAATTCCAGGGTTGGAAATTTGTGATGCGGCCGCACATCCCACCAGAGCTTGCTGGCGTCAGGAATCGATCCGGTCGCGACCATCACGTCGACGAACTCCTGGTAATCGGACCATGACGCCATCGTGCGCGGAATGCCGGTGCGCGGAAAGGCGCGGAAGACGACGCTGCGATACGACTTGAGGCCGGTGTTGCGCCCCATCCAGAACGGCGAGGAGGTCGAAAGCGCGAGCACGTGCGGCAGGAAATAGCGGCAGACATTCATCGCATCGATGCGGAAGTCGGGATCCTCGATGCCGATATGCACGTGGGTGCCGAAGATCAGCAGCGATTGCGCCAGCTCCTGCAGATCTTCCTTGACGCCGATGTAGCGCTCCAGCGGCGTGATCTCCTGCTCCATCCAGGACGAGAACGGATGTGTTCCTGCCGCGGCGATGACCAGACCGTTCTTGGCCGCGAGGTCCATCACCAGGCGCCGCAAGCGGATCAGCTCTGCTTTCGCCTCGGCCGGGGTGTGACAGATCGGGGTGCCGATCTCGACCATCGACTGATGCAGTTCGGGCTTGACCTCGCCGAGGAGGACGGAGTCTTCCTGGAGAATTTCGGTGATATAGCTCCGCAGTTCGCGGGTTTTCGGATCGATGATCTGGTATTCCTCTTCGATGCCGATGGTAAGCGAAGGCGCCTTCATCGAGGCTCCACGACGAATGTCGGTACGGTGGATCCGCCGCCGGCGGTGACATTGACCAGCGTGGAAGTGGAAATGCGGCAGAGCATGCCATCGGCCCAGGCGCCGTGCCAGCAGAACGGAGCCGTATCGACGATCCGCGAATCGAGCGTGAGGTCGCCGTCGACGACCGCAGCAAACGGCTCGCTCGGCAGCGCAATCCGACGTTGCACGATGCTTGGCTCGTGGAGTGCTCGGGTGACGGCGATCTCCCAGTCGGCGTCTTCGACTTCCCAACCCAGCACGATTCCGGCGCCGCCGTAATCGTCGTTGGGCTTGAGCACCAGCTCGTCGCGATGCTCGCTCATCCAGGGGACCAGGTCGATCTCACGTCCGTCGATGGTGGTACGGCGCTCCTCGACGACGCGAGTCCACGGCACGTGGCGAGCGATTGCTGACTGCTGTGCGCTGCTGAAGCGGCGCGAGTTGCGTTCGTCGGAGAGTACGGCGAGCGATGCCTTCTTGTGCAGCGGCTTGCACGAGAAGGGATTGACCATGCACACGGCGCCGTCGATGACGGCGCGGACCATCGGGTGCTGGAGCCCGCACTCTTCCACCAGCTCGTGAATGAGCACGCGCTTGTAGATGAGGTCGATCACCATGCCGCCGGCGTCACGAAGGCGACCGCCCTCGTACGTGAGGGCATCGGGCGTGGTGATGATGCACTCGCAGCCCATTGCCTGGAAATAGTCCCGTGACAGCTGGAATTCCGACACCGTCGGGACATCGTGCCAGTCCACGATCGCGATGGCGGGCACGCTGCGCACGCCGCGGAAGCGATGCCAGCTTTCGAGCAGCACGTTGAGCAGGTGATTGCGCGCGGGCAGCGGCCGCACCATCCAGTCGCGCGCAAACGGACGCATTGCCGGAAGCGCGAGAAAGAGATCGGAGAGCGCGTCGCAGTAGGCGGTGCCGGCGGGTGTCTCGCCGTTGTATTCGGTGATGCGCGCGACGCCGTCGGCCGGGTCGATGAAGGCATCGAGTCGCGAGAGTGGTGAGGTGACGTACAGCGGGGGTGCCGACTCGAGCAGCGTCTCTTCCCAGTCGGTCAACCGGAACTGGCGGCGGAATTCAGGGTCGACGAGTGCGGCGTTCCCCGCGGTGCGGAAGGCTCCGAGCAGGTCGCCGCAGGTGGCGCGGAGCCGGTCGTAGTCGGCACTGCGAATCAGCCGGGGGCGGACGACCGTGCAGAGCGGGCGATCGCCAAAGGCAATGCCACGCTCGAGCTGCCGTTCGCTCAGCCACTCTGCCGACTCCACGGCCAGGGCATCGTCGAGTCCGTCGTGCCACGCGGCGATCGGGTCGGTCGTGCTGGTCGGGTTCACCATTCAGGGCGGAACGGGTTTCCCGGCAAAGAGATGCGCGGCATCAGGCGCAGGCGGAGTGCGTGGTTCCAGCGCCAGCTCGATGGCCACATCGGCCATGGTGCGCACGGCCCAGTCGAAGTACTTGGGCGTGAGCGAGTTGATGTCGAAGTCGGGTGCCGGGTTCATGAAGTCGATGGCGTAGGCCACGTCGTCCTTGATCGCGAACTCGATCGAGTTCATGTCGTAGCCGAGGGCGCGTACCAGGGTGCGGGCCTGGGAGATGATGCGCGCGCGCATCTCCATCGAGAGGAAGCTGTCACTGACGTGATACTTCCGTTCCTTCGGATCGTACTTGATCGGCAGGATGTGCTTGCGCCCGATGCAGATGCAGCGCACAAACTCGTCCCACTCGATGAATTCCTGCACGATCATCGTCAGCAGGCCGCTGTGGTCGTAGTGGTGAATCAGTTCGTCGAGCGTGTGGCAGACGTAGACATCTCGCCAGCCGCCGCCGTGGGCATCCTTGAGGACACACGGCAGGCCGACATGACGGATGACGCCTTCCCAATCGAGCGGGTACTCCAGGTTGCGCAGCGATTCGTCGTGCTTGATGCCGGGGATGTAGTCCTTGTTGGGCAGCGCGATCGTCTTCGGCGAGCGTACCCCGGCTGCCTCCGCCAGTGTGGCACCGAAGAACTTGTCGTCGGCCGTCCACATGAACGGATTGTTGATCACGGTCACACCTTGCAGCGCGGCATGCTTGAGCCAGGTGCGATAGAACGGCACTTCGTGAGAGATGCGGTCGATGACCACGTCGTAGGGGATCACTTCGTCGAGGGTCGGCGCACCGAGCTTGACGAATTCCGCCGTCACGCCGACGTCGCGGCGGTTCACTTCGTCGATGAATGCTGGCGGCCAGGACCATTCGCGGCCGACCAGAATGCCGATGTGTCGTTGGGTCACGGGAAACTCGGGACGATCGTTAGTCGGAAAATGGCAATCATTGCATACTCCGCCCCAAGTATACCGCCCGCTTGCCGTTTTAGCCCCGCCCGCGCTACCGCTTCCACGCCGGATACGCGAATCCTGTCGACCATCCCAGCGGCAGTACCTGATTGGTCGCCAGGTTGATCAACTCGAGCGGTCCGTCCGTCGCCGCGATCAACCAGGTGCCGTCGGGCGACCAGTCGGGGCGCGCGTGGTACGTATGCGCGACTCCAACCCGCCGAAGATTGGCGAAGTTCGTGTCAACCACATCGAGATAGGAATCGACGCTGAATACAATGTGCGATCCCGCAGGAGACCACCGCGGAGTCGTGGCGCCCTCCATGCGAAGCGAGCTCAGCACGGCCCCGGTCGCGACGTCGGCAGTTCTCAGCTGTCCGTCGCTCTCGAGAAAGACAATCCGCTTTCCGTCGGCCGAGAACGATGGCATGCTCACGCTGGTCAGCGTGTCGGGGTCAGATACCTGAATTGGCAGCTGCGTCACCGGGCCGCCACCCGGCGGAATGCGCCAGATTCTCGCCAGGGCGAAACTCAGGCCGCGGCGTAGTCCTGTAAACGCCACCGATCCGTCGCTCGCAGCATCAGCGAGGCCGTCGTATGCAAGCGTATCGCCCGGCCACAGCTGGCGCACCACCCCCTGTTGGTTTACGGCCTTGCTGGTGGTATCGCTGAAGAGGATCTCACCGTCGGGAAGCCATATCGGAAGCTGCACCAGGAGCGGATCCCCATACGGCGCGACATGACGCAATCCGGAGCCATCGAGGTTCACGCTGACGATGCCGATCTGATCTGCGGCGATAACGCCAACGGGCGGAACGGTAATCCAGGCGGTATCGACCATCGTCCCCGCGGTGAGCACGGCATATCCGCGGCCAATGTGACGGCCGGTGAACACGCCCGCAGTTGAAACGAGTGCGGCGTCGTTGTCCGACGCAAAAGTCACCGCGGGGCCACCCGAGGCGACGTTATTAAACTGATCAAGGAACCGATAGCCAATAGCATAGCCACGGCCGACATAGGCGGTACTGTCGCGGCGCAGGGCGCGCACCTTGACCGGATCTCCTGGCAGGACAGTGAATGCCAGGCTGTCCGTCAGACCCAGGCTCGGAACACTGATGTGGATCCATGTGATGGCAGCTCGAGACGGTCGGAAGACGTGGTTGATTGTCACGGTGCCGCTCGAGTCGGTGGTGCGAGCGACGAATTCGTTGCAACTCAAAGGCCCGGTCGTGGCATCGCAAAACTGGATCGGGTTAACGTTGAGGACGAATGCGCTTCCGAAGCGAACTTCGATCCCGCTCTGGTGGGTAGGCAACTGGATCCGAAGCGGCCTGGCAGAAAAGGATTCGACCGTATCAGCGGGGCCGCCGTCCGCCAGCACAGTGAAGACGCCGTTCGCGCTGGTGGCAGTGCTGGCTTCCATTCCGCTCGAACAGGCGAACAGTGCCGCGAGTGCCGTCGGGAGCCAACAAGATTTCCGGATGCGCATGACAGAGTTCCGGTTTGGATGATTAGTTGACGCTGAACATCGTGGTGGTGGCACTAGCGGCCCTATCGTGCCGGGTCAACTCTGGTGCGAAGATTCCCGGGCCAGTCGTGCGAGCATTGGCTATTCCTCCCCGCCTTTCGCCTTTCGCCTAGTCATGCCCCCCTACATATAGCCGCAACATCGACTCCCAATATGGCCAGTCGTGCGCCCATCCATCCCAGATCCGGAGCGCGTTACCGATTCCGCGGTCCCACAAAGTGCGCGAGAACTCGATATTGCTGGCCGCGAGCGAATCGTCGCGGCCCACGGCGAGGATTATGTCCATCCGGCGGAGCGCGGTCAGGCGATCCTCGTCGTGTTCGTTT
>JBEPVV010000117.1:0-6213 GCA_041690795.1 Gemmatimonadota bacterium
CTGCTGGCGCCGGCCCGCGTCTGGGACGGCACCAACACGCGGCCGCACGAAGGATGGGGCGTGCTGGTACGCGGCAACCAGGTGATCGCCGTCGGTCCTCGCGCGCAGCTGGTCGCACCACCCGAGGCGACCGTCACCACGATCGAACTGCCCGGAACCACCTTGATTCCGGGATTGATCGAGGCGCACTCGCACCTGCTCCTCCACCCCTACAACGAAGCGTCGTGGGACGATCAGGTGCTGCGCGAACCCCAGGCGTTGCGGATCGCGCGCGCCGTCAACCATGCCCGCGCAACACTCATGGCCGGCTTCACCACCGTGCGCGACCTCGGCACCGAGGGCGCCGGGTATGCCGACGTCGGCCTCAAGATGGCCATCAACCAGGGCATCGTTCCGGGACCACGGGTGTTCGCCGCCACCCGCGCGATCGTCGGCTGGGGAGAGTACGGACCCAAGGGATTTTCCCCCGAGAACATCGACGCGATACCGCAGGGCGCCGAAGAAGCCAGCGGTATGGAATCGCTGGCGCACATCGTGCGCGACCAGATCAAGCACGGCGCCGACTGGATCAAGCTCTACGCCGACTACCCGTGGGGACCCAACGGCGAAGTCGAACCCGGCTTCACAGAGGAGGAGCTCAAGGTGGCGGTCGCCATCGCCAGCAGTTCCGGCCGGCGCGTCGCCGTGCACGCGACCTCACCCGAAGGAATGCGGCGGGCGATCATGGCCGGTGTGAACACCATCGAACACGGCGACGCCGGCACACCCGCCGTCTTCAAGCTGATGAAGGAACATGACATCTGCTTTGTGCCGACGATCGCTGCCGGCGAATCGCTGCTCGAACAGCGGAATCGTTACCGGATGGGCGATTCCCTGCCGCCGTCGCTCCGGGCCAAGCAGGCGTCGTTCAAGGCGGCGCTCGACGCCGGTGTGCGCATCTGCAGCGGCAGCGACGTCGGTGTCTTCCCGCACGGCGACAATGGCAAGGAACTGCAACTGTTGGTGCAGTTCGGCATGACGCCGATCGACGCGCTCCTTGCGGCGACGGCCAACGATGCCGCCATGCTCGGCATGGAGGACCGCATCGGTGCCATCCGGCCGGGCCTCTTCGCCGACCTGGTCGCCGTTGCCGGCGACCCCACGGTCGACATCGGTGCCGTGCGCCGCGTCACGATGGTGATGAAGAACGGCGTGGTCTACCAGCAGCCGTAACGAGAAGTGAAGACGAGAGATCGACAAGCGCCCGTGTTGATTCTCTCCGTCTCTCATCTCCGCCTAGCTCAATCGCCTTTAAGCACCTGCATCGGATCGAGGCGCGACGCCCGCCACGCCGGGACGAGGGCTGCGGAGAAGGCAACGGCAAGCAGGATCAGCACCGCGCCGCCGAACGTCACGGGATCGAGCGTGCCAACCCCAACCAGAACGCTGGTGAGCAGGTGCGAGAGCGCCATCGCCGCCAGCACACCCGCCGCGATGCCCACACCAGCCGTGCGCATGCCGTGACCGACCACCAACGAGAGAATGCGTCCCTGAGGCGCACCCAGCGCTGCGCGCAAGGCGATCTCCTGGCTGCGTCGTGCCACCAGGTAAGACAGCACCGCGTAGATGCCCAGTGCAGCAAGGAGCAGCGCCAGCACGGCGAAACCGGTGAGCAATGACAGTGTAAGTGTCCGTGACGCCAGCAATCCGGCGAGGCGCCCGTCCATGGTGTCGAGATCGACTCCGAGGTGCGGATCGATTTCACGGGTGTGCGTCCGGATCGCCGGGAGCAGCTTGGCCGCTGGCGTCGTGGCGCTGACCACCAACGTCATCGACGTGGTCCGCCACTGGGGCGCTTGTCGCAGCGACACGTACATCTCGGGCGCCGGGTCGACGGCGTAGCCGCGTTGGCGCAGGTCATTGACGACCCCAATGACGGTAAGCCACTCCGGCACTCGTGCGTGCGTGCCGTCCCCGGCTTCCATGCTCGACGCCTGCACGCGATGGCCGATCGGGCTCTGGCCGGGCCAGTACTTCTTCGCCATGGCTTGATTGATCACCACAGTGCGTGCAGCCCCGCCGTTGTCCTGCACCCCGAAGTTTCTGCCATCGAGTACGCGCAGACCCAGCGCGCCGAAATAATCTTCGCTGACGAGTCGATACCCGGCGCCACCCACCTTCGCCGGATTATCGTCAATGGCGATGAACCCTGAGTATCCGGCGGCGAGCGGGGTCTGGTTGGCGATGCCGACTCGCCGCACGCCCGGGATGGACGCGTAACTGCGGGCCAGCCGATCCCAGGTCGCAAGCCGCAGCGCCGAGTCGGCGCGGTAGCTCGCACCACCCATGGTGATTTCCGCCGTCGCCACGTTGCGCGAAAAGCCCAGGTCGCGGCCAACCAATTGCTCGAAGGAGCGGAGGAGAAGCCCCGCGCCGGCGACCAGTGCGACGGCGAGTGCAAATTCGAACATCACCAGCACCACCGTACCCCGTTGCGCGCCCGCACTTGACGAGCGGCCTCCCTGCTTGATGGCCAGGTAGGGGGCAACGCGGGAATTCCGCCACGCCGGCACGATCCCGCTTGCCAACCCGACCACCAGCGCCAGCGCGACGGCGAACCCCAGGACACGCACATCGATGTGTATCTCGCCGGCGCGCGGAATCTGATCGCCCCAGGTCTTAACAATTACCCGAACGGCCATCCAGGCGAGCGCGATACCACCGAGACATCCCATCAACGCCAGCAGCAATTGCTCCACCACTAGCTGGACCATGAGCCGTGAACGCACCGCGCCGAGTGCGGTGCGAATCGCCATTTCGGCCGACCGCTGCGTGCCACGGCCCAGCGTCGCGATCGCCAAGTTGGCAGCGACGATCAAAACCACCAGCACGACGCCGCCGCCCAGCAGCCGCAACGACTCGGTGGTATCGCCGATGATGGTGGACTGGAGCGACACGACGGTGGCGCCAAAGTCGTAGATCCCGCCGCGATCACGGGCGCGAATTCCGGCCGATATTCGCGTGAGGTCGGCGGCCGCCTGGGTTGCCGAGACACCAGCGGCGAGCCTGGCAACAGCGATGGAATTGATGTTGTTGCGTGTCGCACCGCCGCCGTACGACACCACCTTCATTGGCAGCCAGACGTCAACATCGGCCGGGTAACTGCCGTCGTCGGCTACGACACCGACAACACGACCTCCTCCGGGCGCCAGCGGATGCGCCAGCGTCGGGTCGGCGCCCATGGTGTTCCGCCACAAGCGCTCGCTGATGACGAGCACGTGGCCAGCCTCCGTTTCCTCCGGCGTGAATGGGCGCCCTGCCACGAAACGCGCGCCAATTGTTCGGAAAAAATCATCGGAGACGTCCGTCTCGGTGACGCGGGTTGCCGTGTCACCGGTCTGGATCGTTGTTCGGTAGGGAGAGTCGTGGAGTGCCATCCCCGCGAAAACGTGGGTACCCGCCTTCCAGTCAAGCCAGTCGTCGTTGGATACCGCGCCGATTGGTTCCTTGAGCGAGTCCAGCCCTTGGATCACCACCAGCCGGTCCGGCGCTCGGAGAGGCAGCGGATTCAGCACGACGCGTTCGATCAGCGTAAAAATCGCCGTGGTCATGCCAATGCCCAGCGAGAGCGTCAGCACGGCCAGCGCGAAGTACGCACGATTGCGGCGCACCTGCCGCCACGCGAATTGCACGTCGCCCCGCAGGGCGTCCCAGTGGTTCCGTCGTCGCAACTCCGCCTCCCGCCGCCGTGCGGCATGATGCAATTGGGTGCGCGCGTCTTCCAGCCCGCGGTAGCGCGTCTCCGCCGCATGCAGTGCCGCGTCGAGTGTTGCGCCCGCGCGTACCAGTTCGTCGACGTGCAGCTGCACGTGTGCCGCGATTTCCTGGTCCATCTCCGCCACGGCATCTCGCCCCAGTCGTGGCAGCAGGATGCGCCGCAGCCGGTCACGCATCGCGATCCGCCAGCGCCAGAATGCCCGACACTGACTGGGTGTAGCGGTGCCAGGTCGCGATTTCCACGCGCAAGCGCGTGCGACCGGCTGCCGTCAACCGGTAGTAACGCGCCCGGCGATTGTTGTCGGTGATCGCCCAGCCGGCGGCGAGCAATCCGCGGCCTTCCATCCGCTGCAAGGCCTGATACAGCGCGCTGTCATCGACCTGAAACGCACCGGCGGCGTGATGATCGAGCCAGGTCGACAGTCCGTAGCCATGCTGCGGCCCCCAGTTCAACGCCTTGAGCAGCAGCAGGTCGAGCGTCCCCTTGAAGAGGGGCACGGCTCCCGCCGAGTCGTTCACTATGTAACTCTCCCCGTGAGTGCTAAGGTAAAGAGCATGGCTTGGGGGAAGATGTCAACGCCCGGTCGGGCCCTGCCCGCTGTACGCCGGACCCGTCCCGGTCTATCATGGATGAATGAAGCAGCTCACCGACAGGAGCCTCGCCTTCGTGGCGCTGCTGGTCCTCCTGGTGACGGCCGGCAACGCCGCCTTGGCCTTCCACAACACCGAGCTCCTCTACCGGACCGCTCACGAGGTCACCCACACCAACGCGGTGCTGGAGGCGCTCGATGAGCTCATGTCTACCGTCAAGGACGCCGAAACCGGGCAGCGCGGTTTCGTCATCACCGGGACGATGGACTACCTCGAGCCGTACTACCGGGCCGAAGGAACGATTGCGTCGTGGATGACGCAGATCGACACCCTCACGCGCGACAATCCACGGCACCAGGCTCAGCTGCCCAACCTCCGTCGCCGGGTGGCGGAAAAGATCAACGAGCTGCGTGAGACCATCGCGCTGCGCCAGAACGAAGGCTTCGCCGCCGCCGAGCGCATCGTGACCACGGGCCGCGGCAAGGCGACAATGGATTCGCTCCGCTCGCAGGTCGATCAGATGGTGAGCGAGGAGAAGCGGACGCTGGCGATGCGCACCGCCGCGGCGGACCGCAGCCGCACCGTCGCCGAGTCGTCGCTGGCGCTCGCCGCCCTGCTCGAGCTGATCACCCTGGCCATAGCCACCGTCGTGATCAGCCGGAACTTCCGCGCCCGCGAGCGCGCCGCGCTGGCGCTGCGCCAGCAGGAGGAGTGGCACCGGACCACCCTGAGCAGCATTGGCGATGCGGTGATCACGACCGACCTTCAGGGCAACCTGACTTCGTCGAACGCCGTGGCGCAGCAATTGACCGGATGGTCGATTCACGACGCCCACGGGCTCCCGCTCGAAGCGATCTTCCGCATCATCAACGAGTCGTCACGCCTCACCGTCCCCAACCCCGCGCTGCGCGCCCTGCGGGAGGGTGTCATCATGGGGCTGGCCAATCACACGCTGCTGATCGCGCGCGACGGAACCGAGCATCCGATTGACGACAGCGCGGCGCCGATTCGCGACGATCACGGCCAGATCGTCGGATCGGTGCTCGTCTTCCGTGACATCACCGAGGCGCGCGACGCCGAGCGTCAGCAGCGCGACGCCGACCAGCACAAGGATGAATTTCTCGCCGTGCTCGCGCACGAGCTGCGCAACCCGCTCGCGCCGTTGCGCAACGCGCTCGAGATCCTTCGCCTGCATCCGCAGGACGCGGAGGCCACTGAGCGCGTCGGCGGCATCATGGAGCGGCAACTGCAGCAGATGGTGCGGCTGATCGACGACCTCCTCGACGTGTCGCGGGTGACGCGCAACCGGCTCGAACTCCAGCTGGAGAGCATCGACGTGGCCTCGGTCGTGCACAGCGCTCTCGAAACCTGCGCCCCGGCGATTCGCCAGTCCGCGCACAGCCTCAAGCTCACGCTGCCGCCGCAGCCGGTCTACGTCAGGGCCGATCGTACCCGGCTGGCACAGGCCTTCAGCAACCTGCTCAACAACGCCATCAAGTACACGCCACCTGGCGGTCGCATCTGGCTCACTGTCGAGCGCGAGGGCAGCGATGTGGTGGTGGTGGTCCGCGATGCCGGCATCGGTATCCCGCGAGAAATGCTGGAGCCGATCTTCGGCATGTTCACCCAGGTCGACCGTTCGCTGGAGCGCTCACAGGGCGGGCTCGGCATCGGCCTGCCGCTGGTGCGGCGAATCATCGAGCTCCACGGCGGCAGCGTCGAAGCGCGCAGCCCCGGCGTCGCGCGCGGCTCGGAGTTCATCGTGCGGCTCCCGGCATTGCTGAACGCGCACCCCGCGCCCGAGCTGCCGACGATCGTCCATTCCGCCACCCGGCCGCGACGGATCCTGATCGCCGACGACAACAT
>JBEPVV010000118.1:0-6209 GCA_041690795.1 Gemmatimonadota bacterium
GTCGCTCGACCACCCTGCCCTACGCCGTCATCGGGAACTTCTGCTGGAACCACTTCTCCCAGCGCGGCATCTCTCGCGCCACCGTCGCCGGACCCTGCTCACCATACATGTAGACGTGCATCGCCACCATCACCGGACCACCAGGGTAGCCCGCGATCCCTAGCGCCGCGACACCGGGCCCCGGCGTCTCGAGCCGGATGAGCGCGTCGAAGGGATCCCGCGTGGCGTACTCCACCACGCCACTCATCGCCGGAAGGCCAGCTGGCGCGCTCCACTTCTGGCCGACCTTCATCGTGCCGAGCCCCAGCGCCTGGGTGAACGTGTCCCAGGCTTGCACCTCAGTGCCGGTGCCCGAGCCGGTCCACTTCATGAACGTCGCGGGCTGCCCGCGGAAATTGGTGAGGTAGATCCGCAGGATCTCGAGGAAGCTCGCGAAGCCGCCCTTCGCCGCTTCGAGCTGGTCGTCCCAGTCAGCGCTGCTGGCGAAGAGACTCTGCACGATGCGGACAACGCACACGCCGCCGCCCTTCGCCTCAACGGTCCACTCGCTCGCGATCGGTGGCGATCCCGGCATCCAGCCATCGGCCTGCGTCGCGTACATCCGGGGCGGATCGTAGGCGGTGACTGCCGAGCGCGGTTCGACCCCAGGGCCGAAGTGGATCGTGAGCGCGACCGGCTTGCCGTTCTTCTCCTCGAACGTGGTCGGGACGAACCAGGCGGAAATCCCGGGCGCGGTTCCGATCGCGTTCCACACTTCTTCAGGCGTGCCCGGCACTTCGAACTCGACGAGCGTCGAACGACGACCGGACGGCTCCACGTTGATTCCCATGATCACTGCTCCTTGGTATTGGATTGCTGAGGTAGGGGGTGCGATACGACAACCAGCCGATGCGCTCTGCCGCCGGGCGCGTCGGCATCGTGATACTTCGCGACGAGCTGGGCGATCGACTGCGCCAGTTCGTGGGTGAACGCGGCTCGCTCGGCAGCGGAGCGGAATCGGACTTCGGTGTCGATTGACAGGGTGGCCAGGCGCTTGCCGGCGACCTTCGCCCGGCGGACGAGGTCACCCATTTCGCGGACGATGCGGGCGCCGAGGGCGATCAGGTATCCGGCCGAGAGTCGATCGAGGCACGCATTGGGGTTGGCTCCCACCGCTCCCATCGCTGCGGGGCTCACGACGTACTGGCCAGCGGTCGCCTCGAACAACCGCTCGGTGATCCCGCCCCACTGGCGCTGCGCCGCAACTCGCACCAGCCCGTGCGCCTCGAGCGTGTTCAGGTGGTAAGTCACCTTCTGGCGCGCCAGGCCAACCCGCACCGCGAGCGTCGCTGCCGAGGCGGGTTCCCCCAGCTCGGCCAGAATCCGGCTCCGGATCGGCTCGAGCGCGACGGCGGCGGCCGCGGGATCTTCGATGACTTCGATGTCGAACATGGGGGGATTCTACCTTTGACAACTTTTCTTGTCAAGAGGGCCATTGAATCACCATTCGGCCCTAAAGACTGCTGTTTGCGCGGCGCGCATCTCGTCATCGCGGCGGCGCGACAGCGCGACATCGCGGGACCGTAGCCGCTACCTTCCATTGCATGACGTTCGGCGGATTTGCGGGACACCTCACGCGGGCCATCCTTGCCGCGTCGTTCATTCTCGGCGCGCGGGTTGACTGTGGTACGCCCGGGCATTCGATGGCAGCGAGCCACACAGCGTCCATGCCGTCGGATTGCCATGGCTCCGGAAGCGCCGACCACACGCCTCCGTCGCCACATCACGCTCCTGCTGATCTTGGCCACCACTGCCCCGTTTTCCATTCCTGCGGTCTGGATTTCTCGATCGCCGCGCGGGTGATTCGCACCAGCACGCACGAACCCGGTGCAACCGCATCGGCTTTCGACGCCGATGGGCTTCGCCCGGCAACCCAAGCCCCACCCACACCCCCTCCGAAAGCGTAGTCGAGCGAGCCTGGCTCGCTCCCCGTCAGTTCCCGTCGTTCGCCGAGATCCGGCGAACGCCTGACCGGTCGTTGCGGCACACGTGCGAACGAACCCGCCGCAGCGTGACCCTTTCTTCGGATGGAACATGCTTCCTTCAATCGGGCGCGCCGCGCTCGCGATCATTCTGCTCGGCTCGCTGACACGCCCGCATCCCGTCGTCGCGCAACAATCGTCGCGAGATACGTCCGGCATGGCGGCCATGATGATCACTCCACTCGACATTCCGATGGACCGCATGGGCTCAGGAACGACGTGGGTTCCCGACGCCGCGCCGATTTCGTCGCTCCACAGGCCGCTCGGAAGCTGGGATATCACCGGCCACGGCTTCGCCTTCGCGCAGTACAACGCGCAAGGCGGCCCTCGCGGCGACACGCAATTCGGCTCCGTCAATTGGGGCATGGTGATGGCAAGCCATATGGTAGGCACCGGCATGATTCAATTTCGGAGCATGCTGTCGCTGGACGCTGCCGGCGTCACCGGTCGGGGCTATCCGCTGCTACTGCAAAGCGGGGAGTCGTACCAAGGCGTCCCAATTCATGACCGCCAACACCCGCACGACCTCTTCATGGAGCTGAGCGCGCTCTATCTCCAGCCGTTCACGAGGAGCGTGGGAGTGGAGCTATATGCCGCACCATCCGGCGAGCCTGCGCTGGGACCGGTCGCCTTCATGCATCGCCCCTCGGCAATGGACGATCCGGTTGCCCCGATTGGACACCATTGGCAGGACGCCACGCATATCAGCTTCGGTGTAGTGACGGCCGGGTTGTTTACGAGACAATGGAAAATCGAGGGGTCGATCTTCAACGGACGCGAGCCGGACGACAATCGCTGGAATTTTGATTTTGGGAAGCTTGATTCGTACTCGGGGAGGGTCACGTTCAATCCGAATACTCATTGGAGCATGACGGCAGGATACGGGCGGATCGTCGAGAGCGACGATTCGATGCACCGAGTCACCGCTTCAATCCTGCACGGCGCCACGCTTGGCAAGGACGGCCAATGGGCAACGTCGCTGATCTTCGGCGCCAACCAGCATCTTGGAAGTGCGGGTTGGTCCAACAGCATCCTGATTGAAAGTGAGGCGGTACTCGACCGGACCAACACCGTGTTCGGCCGCGCGGAGTTTGTGCAAAAGAGTGCGTCGGACCTCGTACTCGCGGATTCAGCATCCGGCTTCACGCTCAGTCGCCTTTTCAACGTCGGAACAGTTTCCCTCGGATACGTCCGGGAAATCGCCCACGGTCACAGCGCGACGCTCGGCATCGGGATACGCGGGGCCGTCGACTTTGTCCCGTCTGCGCTGGTGCCATTCTACGGCTCCCGGACGCCGGTCGGCGCTGTGTTGTTCCTGCGGCTGCGGCCGTCTCATCAGTCACCGCGAATGGATGGGATGGCAGGAATGGCAGGAATGCACTGATGATGGAAAAGCCCCAGGAAACGCCGAGCGCGCAACCCGCAGCGCACCAGCACGACGACCACACCGCGATGCCCATGGGGCATGACAAACACGCCGGGCACAGCCCCGCGATGTTCCGTGACAAGTTCTGGCTTTCGCTTGCGCTGACGGTCCCGACGCTCCTCTGGGGACACATGCTCGAAAGCGCGATCGGTTTGCATCCGCCGCGTTTCGGAGGATCGCAATGGATTCCCCCGCTCTTCGGCACCGTCGTCTTCCTCTACGGCGGAACGCCCTTCCTCAAGGGTGCGGTCAGCGAGCTCAGGAATCGCTTGCCCGGGATGATGACGCTCATCGCCTTGGCGATTTCCGTTGCGTTCGCCTTCAGCGTCGCGGTCACGGCAGGGTTTCCCGGGATGCCATTGTGGGAAGAGCTCGCAACACTCGTCACCATCATGCTGCTTGGCCACTGGATCGAAATGCGCTCGGTCGCCCAGGCGCAGGGAGCGTTGCACGAACTGGCGAAATTGCTGCCGAATACGGCGGTCCGCGTCCGCGGCGACGCCAGCGAAGAGGTGCCGATCGCCGCACTGGTGGTCGGGGACATCGTGTTGATTCGGCCCGGCGCGAGCATTCCGGCGGACGGGGTCGTCAAGTCCGGCGAGAGTGCTGTCAACGAGTCGATGATTACCGGTGAGTCGGCACCGATAAAGAAAGACAACGGCGCCAAGCTCATTGCCGGGACGATCAATGGCGCAGGCTCGTTGCACGTCGAGGTCACCGGCGTTGGCGACAAGACCGCGCTGGCGGGAATCATGCGCCTGGTCGCCCAGGCGCAGTCCTCGCGTTCGCGCGCGCAGGCGCTGGCGGATCGCGCGGCATTCTGGCTGACGGTCGTTGCCCTGACGTCTGGCGTCGCCACGTTCGTCGTATGGCTACTGATACGCCACGACGCGGCATTTGCCATCGAGCGGATGGTGACCGTGCTGGTCATCGCCTGCCCACATGCACTCGGCCTGGCGGTCCCGCTCGTCATCGCCATTTCGACGACGCTCGGCGCGAAAGCGGGATTGCTCGTGAGGAATCGTCGGGGGCTGGAGGAAGCGCGTAACCTCACGGCCGTTGTGTTCGACAAAACGGGGACACTGACACGCGGCGAGTTCGGGGTGGTGCGGATCGGCGTGGCGGACGGGATGGACGAACTTCGCGCCCTCTCCATCGCAGCAGCGGTCGAGTCGGATTCCGAACATCCGATCGCGCAAGGTGTAGTCAAGGGCGCTGCCGATCGTTCGGCGCCGCATCTGGTGGCGTCAGAGTTTGCGGCACTCCCCGGGAAAGGTGTCACCGCCAAGGTCGACGGTAACACCTGGCTGGTCGGCGGCCCCGCCCTGCTGCGCGACCGCAAATGGGAAATCCCGGAGGCGCTGCGGGCGATTGCCGACGGTGCCGCCAAGGACGGCCAAGCCGCGATCTACCTTGCCGACGAGAAGGCCCCTCGCGCCGTGTTTGTCGTTGCCGATGTAGTCCGACCGGAATCACTGGAAGCCATTCAGCAGCTTCACAAGATGGGATTGCGTGCCATCATGATGACAGGCGATGCCAAAGCGGTTGCGGAATCCGTCGCGAAGCAGCTTGGCATCGACCAGGTCTTTGCGGAGGTGCTGCCGGAGCAGAAAGCGAAGATGATTGAAGACTTGAAGCGGGATGGCGCGCGCGTTGCGATGGTCGGCGATGGCGTCAACGATGCGCCTGCCTTGCTCGCGGCGGACGTCGGCATCGCGATTGGCACCGGGACGGACGTAGCGGTCGAAGCGGGAGACATTGTTCTTGTGCGCAGCGATCCGCGCGACATTCCTCGTATCGTCGGACTCAGCCGGGCCAGCTATCGGAAGATGGTGCAGAATCTCTGGTGGGCCGCCGGGTACAACATCGTGGCGATTCCGCTGGCGGCGGGCGTGCTTGCCGGAAAGGGAATCCTGTTAAGTCCGGCGATTGGTGCGGTCTTGATGAGCTTGAGCACCGTGGTCGTTGCTGCGAACGCGCAACTGCTGCGCCGGGCCAAGCTGTAGGGCGGGCGAGCGAACAGGGATCTTGTCGATGGTCCTCGCAGCGAACAGTTGCACTGCCGATGAGTATCGCTCGACGTCAGGTGTTTCAACGTAGCTGACGCATAAATCGCCTGTGACCCAACCACAGCAGCGCGGGACAATATCCCACCAGCATCACCGCGCAGAGTATATAGAACAGGTAGCGGTATTCCGGCCTGAAGAAATCCTCGAAGTTTCCTCCGTGGGGTAGCGGCTCTCCCCGGGCATTTGCCGAATGCTTCATGACCACGAAGAGTGCCGAAGCACCAAGTGTCCACAGCGCCTGAAACGCCCCCACGCTCAATACAGTGCCGCCAAGAACGGTTCGTGCCACGAGCGTGAAGTAGGGCACCGTGCACACCGAAATGAGCAGCGCCGAATCAAGCAGCCACACCGCCGGGTCGTTTCCGACACCACGACTTTCCAGCAAGGGAACAAGCGTCAACGGCAACAGGCAGTAGGCGGTCGTCCGCATCCTGGCACGCCACAGGCAACGTCGCGTAACGTCGTGAGCTGCCGTGTTCCCAAACAATCGGTTCGCACCTTCCATGGAGAAAATCAGCGCGACGATGGTGGCCGAGCCAAACCAGAAGATCACGAACACCACCGGAACTCGTCCTCCGATCGTGGGCAGCTGATGGGCCCAGAGAAGGAGTCCGAGGGTGATGATCGCGGCGGCGAGAATTCGTTTCATCGCGATGGGGGCGTCTGACAAGCGGGAGATTGGCGGCGTGGATG
>JBEPVV010000119.1:0-6198 GCA_041690795.1 Gemmatimonadota bacterium
GCGATCAGGTGCTCCGGATTGTGGTCCTCGCGCGAGCTGTCGGCGAACCGGATCACCGAATCACGCCCGACGGTCAGCACGGTTGAGCCGCCGGCGATCGGCCAGCCGTCGATGAGCGTGACGGTCCGGGTGCGTCCTTCCGCCAGTCCGCCGCCGAGCGCCAGCCGGTATGGAATGGCCGACGCCGCAGTGGGCGGATCGTCGAAGTGCGACTGTCCCTGGGCGCGACGCGAGCCCGATGTGAAGTGCGCAGTGACGGTGTCGCCGAAGACGTTGATCGCCCAGTCGGCCCGACGGCCTTCGCGGGAATAGCGGCTGTGCAGGCGCTCCAGATTGAGCGTGGCGCCCAGCCACGTCTCGGTGGCCCGGGTGCCACGGACGAGGTTCTCGCCGTTGCGGGTCATCAGCACCACGGATTCGTTGACCTGATACCCGGGCGAGAGCGTGTCGAGAGAGATGCTGGCGTTGCCGACCTGGGTCGATCCGGCATAGAGGCCGAACCAGACCGCGCCCGGTGCCAGCCGCAGCGTCGCTTCGGCAGAGAGCGTGGACGCCTCCGTCCGGCCCAGCTGGCGAACCCCCAGCCACGCCAGACTTCCCAGCCACGCCAGGAGGACGGCAATCGCACCAGCGGCCCGGAGGGACGGGCGATAGATCTCGATCATCGGGGAGACTAAAGGCGCCGGGAGCTGGGAGCTAGGGGCAGCGTATCCCTGCCCTCTTATCTTTGAGGGCTATGGCTGAAGAGTTTCTGACTGTCCGCGGCGCCCGGGAGCACAACCTTAAAGGCGTCACCGTTCGCATCCCGCGCAATGCGCTCACCGTCATCACCGGCCTCTCGGGGTCGGGCAAATCGTCGTTGGCCTTCGACACCATCTACGCCGAAGGGCAGCGCCGGTACGTCGAGTCGCTGTCCGCGTATGCCCGCCAGTTCCTCGGGCTGATGGAGAAGCCCGATGTCGACTCGATCGAGGGCCTCTCGCCCGCGATCTCGATCCAGCAGAAGACCACGGGCCAGAATCCGCGCTCGACGGTTGGCACGGTGACGGAGATCTATGACTACATGCGCCTGCTCTGGGCGCGCGCCGGCATTCCCCTCTGTCCCAACGATGGCACCCCGATCACGCGATCGAGTGCCGCGCAGATCGCCGACACCGTGCTCACCTGGCCGGCCGGCACCCGCATCGAAGTGCTCGGCCCGATGGTGCGCGGACGCAAGGGAGAATTCAAGGATCTCTTCGAGGAGCTGCGCAAGCAGGGCTACGTCCGGGTGCGCGTCGATGGCGTCACCCACGATCTCGCCGACGTGCCGACGCTGCACCGACGGCAGAACCATGACATCGCCGTCGTCGTCGATCGCCTCGTCGTCAACATCGACGACCGCGCCCGCCTTACCGACTCGATCGAAACGGCGCTGCGTACCGCCGAAGGAATCGCCGAAGTCGTGCGCCAGCCTGGCAACAAGAGCACGGTCTTCTCCGAAAAGTTCGCCTGTCCGGTATGCGGTCTGTCGCTGCCGGAGCTGGAGCCGCGCCAGTTCTCCTTCAACTCGCCCTTCGGTGCCTGCGCCGAATGTCACGGCGTCGGCACCGCACGCATTCCCAACGTCGACCTCGTTCTCGGCGATCCCAGCATCTCGATCCTCGAGGGCGTGGTGCTGCCGTGGGGCGAACCAAGTGGCTACCTCCGCAAGGTGATCCTGCCGACGCTGGCGCGGACCTTCAAGTTCGACCTCGCCGACGCATGGGGTGACCTCTCCGCGACCGCGCGCAAGATCCTGCTCCATGGCGCGCCGGGAAAGACGTTCAAGTACGTCGCCGAGAATGGTCGTGGGCGCGAGATCGAAGGCGACTGGGAGGGACTCCTCGCCAACCTTCAGCGGCGCTATCGCGAGTCGAGCAGTGATGCGGTGCGTCACGATCTCGAGGGGTACATGGTGGAGCAGCCATGCCCTTCGTGCCACGGCAAGCGGCTTCGCCCCGAGTCGCTGGCGGTGATGATTCATGGCCAGAACATCGGCGACGTCGTCGCGCTGCCGATCGACGACGCCATCGCCTTCTTCGCTGCGATTCCCGTCGCACGCGGCCAGGCAGGAGCCGTCGATCCCGACATCGCCGGACCGATTCTCAAGGAAGTGGTCGAGCGGCTCTCGTTCCTGCGCAATGTCGGACTCGAGTACCTCACGCTGGGGCGCGCGTCAGGAACCTTGTCCGGCGGTGAAGCGCAGCGCATCCGCCTCGCGACCCAGATCGGTTCGCGCCTGGTGGGCGTGCTCTACATTCTCGACGAACCGAGCATCGGCCTGCACCAACGCGACAACGCCTTGCTGCTTGACACGTTGCGCGGACTGCGCGACCTCGGCAACACCGTCATCGTCGTCGAGCACGACGAAGATACCATTCGCGCGGCCGATCACGTCATCGATCTCGGGCCCCGCGCCGGTCGCTTCGGCGGCGAAGTCGTCGTCGAAGGAACCATCGACGCCATCATGCAGCACCCGGACTCGCTCACCGCGCGCTACCTCCGCGGCGAACTGCGCATTCCGGTGCCACCGCGACGTCCCGTTCAGCCCGGCAAGGCGCTCCGCATCGTCGGCGCGCGCGAGAACAACCTGCGCAACCTCGACATCGAGATTCCGCTCGGCCTCTTCGTCGCCGTCACCGGTGTCTCGGGTTCGGGCAAGTCGACGTTGGTCACCGACATCCTCTACCAGGCGCTGGCGCGGCACTTCTTTCACGCCAAGCTGATTCCCGGCGCACACACGCGGATCGAAGGGCTCGACCTGCTCGACAAGGTCATCGACATCGATCAGTCACCGATCGGCCGCACGCCGCGCTCCAACCCCGCCACCTACACCGGCCTCTTCACGCCCATCCGCGAGCTCTTCACCCAGCTCCCCGAGGCGAAGATGCGCGGCTACGGTCCCGGCCGCTTCTCGTTCAACGTCAAGGGCGGACGCTGCGAAGCGTGTCAGGGCGACGGGCTGGTCAAGATCGAGATGCACTTCCTGCCCGATGTGTACGTGCCGTGCGATGTCTGCAAGGGCAAGCGGTACAATCGCGAGACGCTCGAGGTGCGCTACAAGGGGCGCAACATCGCCGACGTGCTGGAGCTGACCGTGGAAGATGCGCTCGACTTTTTTTCCGCCCAGCGGCGTATTGCCGAAAAGCTCGACCTCCTCAACGACGTCGGTCTTGGCTACCTGCACCTGGGCCAGGCCGCGACGACGCTCTCGGGCGGTGAGGCCCAGCGCGTCAAGCTGGCGACCGAGCTGGCGAAGCGCGACACCGGCCGCACGCTCTACATCCTCGACGAACCCACGACGGGCCTGCACTTCGAGGACGTGCGACTGCTCCTCGACGTGCTCCATCGCCTGGTCGACAAGGGCAATTCCGTCGTGGTGATCGAGCACAACCTCGACGTAATCAAGACCGCCGACTGGGTCGTCGATCTGGGCCCCGAAGGCGGCGTCCGCGGCGGCGACGTGATCGCCAAGGGGACGCCGGAGATGGTCGCGAAGGTTGCCGGGTCGCACACCGGCCGTTTCCTGGGCCGGGTGCTGCGAGGCTAGCGCCTCAGCCGTGCCGCTCGCGGAGCAACGCGCGCAGGTGCCGCTGCTCCCGGAATGTCGGTTTCCGTCGTCGCACAGATCTCGCATCATCCTGCGGCACGAACTCCCCGGTTCCTTCCGCCAATTGACGGACGGCTTCCACTACCAGATCGATACTGGGCGGCGTCAGCCGACGGTGCACATCGTGCTCGAAAGCGTGAACGTCAAGTCCGAATCGATCGTAGTCGTAATCCATCGGCACGCTCGCGGTGAGCAGAACAGGTCCGGCGTCTACCGCCCGCACGACCTGGTGCACCGTGATACCCATCTCCGCTGCCCCGTCCTGCAGCGCCCAGAACACGATGTCGCAGCCGCGGTATTCCGGAACCTTGCCGCCGTGCAGGTTGATCGAACCGAGGCGCGGAAGTTCGTACAACGCCGGTTGCAATATGGTAGTCCCGACCACGACGCCGAGATCGGAACGGACCTCAGCAAATGCGTCCAGTATTGCGGGGTCGTGCAGGTTCGAGGTGCTGACAAAGTACGCGCCCATGGCGGCGGCAACGTCGCGCAAGGCTTGCTCGTCCGGATCCGGCACGTCCGGACGACGGGGCAAGAGTCGCGAGGCGAGCCGGCGGCATGCGTGCACAGCGGCTCCCACCACACCGCGGTATTTCACATTGCGCGACCAGCGTTCCAGCAGCGGGCGGGGGTGGTCCCCAGGGTGTTCGTAGCCGATCCCGGCCAATGTCACGCCCGGCAGCAGCGAGATCCGACGCGCGATCTCCACTCCGATTCCGCCGCCGGTGAGGATTGTCACGCGAAAGTTGGTCATTACCAATCCGGTGATTCCGTGGTTTGCCGGCTGGGCCCGGTGACGGCTGTCGACGGTCGAACGTAAACCGGGATTGCAACACCCTGCACCTGCGTGCCGGCGGCCACGACCCACTTGGCCGCGCGGCGCGGCGGGTCTTTCTGTTACGCACACCTGGCAAATGGCTAGATTACCGCATGACCCCCGACGCCATCATCGCGGTGCTGACCTACGCCAACGGCAATGATCTCGCCGTACGCGTGAGTCTTCGCGACGGGACCGAGGTCACCGGCACGCCGTCGACCGTCGACCTGCATCCCACGGCGTACGAAGTCTTCCTTCACCCTGCTGGCGACGACGAAACCGAAATCGGCATCGCGCTGACGGAAATCGTTTCGGCGGAGATGACCTGAACATGGTATCGCTGCTCGACATCATCGGCCCCGTCATGGTCGGCCCCTCGTCATCGCACACGGCGGGCGCGTGCCGTATCGGGCTGATCGCTCGCGCCCTGATCGGCGGCTCACCTGATACCGCCAGGGTCGAACTCCACGGCTCGTTCGCGCGCACCGGCACCGGTCACGGCACCGATCGCGCCATTGCCGGCGGACTGCTGGGCTACCAACCCGACGACGTGCGCCTGCGCGAATCGCTCGAAGCGGCGGAACAGTCGGGGATGAAGATCACCTTCGAGAACACCAAGCTGCGTGGCGATCATCACCCCAACACCACGCGCATCACCCTCACGCGCGAGCGACGCAGCGTCGTGCTGGTCGGCTCGTCGATCGGTGCGGGGCGCATCATCATCACCGCCATCGACGGCTTCCCGGTCGACGTCACCGGCTCTTACACCACCCTGGTGGTGGTCGCGCACGATGAGCCGGGGATCGTTGCCCGGCTGGCGACGGCGCTGGCCGAGGAAAGCGTCAACCTCGCCACCATGCGCGTGTCGCGGCGGCAGAAGGGTGGCGACGCCATCCACATCTATGAACTCGACTCACCCCCGGGGCCCGCGGCCATCGATCGCATCCGCGCGCTTTCGGCTGTCAAGACACTACGCGTGATCGATCGGGTGGCCTGATGTACGAATCACTCGTCGAGGCGGTGCGCGACGCCGAAGAACAGCAGCTCTCCCTCGGCGAACTCGCCCTGCGCACCGAATCGGCTGAGGGACTCCGCAGTCGCGACGAGATCGAAAGCGGGTTGCGCCGCGCGCTCGACGTGATGCGCGGGGCCGTTGACCGCGGACTCGTCGGCGATCTGTACAGCGTGTCGGGTCTGGTCGGTGGCGATGCGTACAAGATGACGCAATCGCGCGGACCGCTCGCTGGCACGGTTTTCACGGACGCGCTCGCGGCCGCTCTCGCCGTGCAGGAGGTGAACGCGGCGATGGGTGTCATCGTCGCCGCCCCGACCGCCGGTGGTGCCGGCGTTCTTCCGGGCGTCCTGCTCGGCCTCGCCAAGCACCACAAGTCGAGCGACGCCGAGATGATCCGCGCGCTCGCTACCGCAGGCTTGATTGGCGCCGTGGTGGCAGTGCGTGCCTCGCTCTCCGGCGCCGAAGGCGGCTGCCAGGCCGAGACCGGCGCGGCCGCCGGGATGGCGGCGGGCGCAGGCGTCGAACTGCTGGGCGGGACACCGCGGCAGGCGATGCACGCCGTCGCAGTGACAATGCAGGGCACGCTCGGTCTGGTCTGCGATCCGCTCGGCGGGCTGGTCGAGGTTCCGTGCGTTTACCGCAACGCGACCGGAGCGGCGATGGCGCTTGCCGGCATCGAAATGGCGCTGGCCGGCGTCGAGTTTCCCATCCCGTCGGACGAGGTCATCGATACCA
>JBEPVV010000120.1:0-6197 GCA_041690795.1 Gemmatimonadota bacterium
GTACTGGACGCCGGATCGCATGGATCCGAGAGTACGAGCATTTCTCGGCCACTGATGACGCGCGGGCCGTCAGCGACACCCGCCGAGCGCGGTGCGTACTGCGTCGGCGACCCGTGCGCGCACTTCCTTCAGCTGCAGAAATGACTGCTTGGCATCACGCGGCGCGAAGCTGCGATTGGTAAGCAGCACCACAAACAGATCCTGCGCGGTGTCGAACCAGAGTTCCGTGCCGGTCCATCCCGTGTGTCCGTACGTCGACGTTGTGGCGCAGCGGCCGTAGAGCGATGGCTTGCGGCTGTCGGGAGGCACCGGCGTATCCCAACCGAGCACGCGGGTATCACTGGTCGCCGATCGGGTCAGGAATTCCGCAACCGTCGAGCGCGTGAGCCAGTCGCCACGGCCATTCGCCGCGCGCAACCACGCCTGGGCAAAGCGCGCAAGATCGAGTCCGGTCGCGAATACGCCGGCATGACCGGAGACTCCGCCCAGCGCCACTGCATTCTGATCGTTGACCACACCACTGACCGGCCGGCCGTGATACCGTCCGGTCGGTGCGATGTGCGTGTGATCGGCCGCGGGCGGGCGGTACATCGTCAACGCCATGCCCAGCGGCGAGAACACTGCGATGCGAGCAAACGCGTCGAGTGACATACCGGAGACCTGTTCGATCACCAGCCCGGCAAGCATGGCGTTGAGGTCGCTGTACACCGCACTGGCGCCCGGCGCGCGAGCGAGCGGCACGGCGAAGAGCGCGGAGCGAGCGGCCTGCGGCGACCGGGCAACCAGCCAGAGGCGGGTGTACGCGGGCATGCCGCTGGTATGATTGAGGAGCATGCGCACGGTGACTTCGTGCTTGCGGCCACCGGCGTAGCGGGGCAGGTAGCGCGAGACGGGCGCGTCGAGGTCGAGCTTGTGTTCCTGCACGAGCACGGCCGCAGACGCGGTGGTGGCGACGATCTTGCTCAGTGACGCGAGATCCCATTCGGTGCTGGCAGCATCGGGCGCGCGGCTCGTGGCGCTCCAGGTGAAGTGTCCGTACCGGTTGTAGTAGAGCAGCGTGTCGGCGCGCCCGATCACCACGACGGCGCCCGGGTAGATCCCCGTCTCGATACCATCATTGATGGCCGCATCCACAGCGTTGAAGCGTTGGGCAGACACCGGGGCCGCGACAAGAAGCGCCGCACCAGCCAACCAGGCCTTCGACGACGACACTACGGCGTCTGCACCTTGAGCGAGCCAGGCTCGAGCACGTAGAGCAGCCGAAGTGTGGCCTGATCGCGCGATGATGGCATTGGAACTGGAGACGTGCGAAACATCAGGTCGTCGACATCGCCGGAATGCGGGAGGCCAAGTGCGTGTCCGAATTCGTGCGCGGCAACGCGGGCGCGGACGGCGGGTGGCACGGCAGCGGAGTCGTAGTTCCGACGGAGCGCGAGCGAAACGTCGACACCGTGAATGACGCCATCGGGGCCCCAACGGAGTGCCGTGATACCGACCTGGCCGCTGTCGGGAAGCGTTTCCACCCAGTGCACGTGCACATCCACAGAATCGGCGTCGGGAGTTTCGCGGAAGGTGATGCCGGCACCGTTGTCGCGCCACGCGAGCAATCCGGCGCGGGCTTCGTCGAGCAGGGCAGGGGTCCAGCCAGCGATGGTGGTGTCGGGAACGAGCGCCACGGTGAGCGACGTGCGGTCGACCCAGCGAATCAGCACCGAGTCGGTGTGCGGGAAAAGCGAATCAAGAAACACCCGCTGGCCTTCGCGCGTGATCCGACGCCGCGTCGCCAGGCGAGCGAGCAGGTCGAGCGCTGGCGTTTCGGTCGGCGGGGCGACGGTGGCCACGACGGGAGTCGTCGAGACGGGAGGCGGCGGCGGAACCGCAACGACTGGGGTCCCGGCGACCGGCAGCTGAGCGGCCGCCGGATGGGCGACCACCGATCGCTGCGCACCATCAAGAACCATGATGGTGCAGAGGCCGGCGAGGAGCACGAAGAGGAGGATGCGGGTCACTTCGGGAATATCGGTACATGGAGGCTGAAGTTGCGAGTCCGCGCTGGCGCCTGCGGCATGCGGGTCCTACCATTGTCCCCGTGTTTGAATCCCTTGGCAGAGCGCTGATCCGCGGACGGTGGGCGGTGATTGGTGTGTGGCTCGTCATCGGGCTGTACGCCGCACTCCACGCCGGCGAGACCGTGGGACGGCTCGAATTGCGCGGCGGCGCCGACGAAATGACCGAGGCGCGGCTGGCCGACTCGCTGCTCACGGCGCGCTTCTCCCGGCCGATATCCGAGTTCTTCGCGGTCACGGTGCAGTCGCCGACGCCGCTCACCGATGGGGTCGCAGCGCGGGTGCTCGATTCGCTGGTGGCAACGGCCCGGGACGAGCCATGGGTGCGCGGCATCCTTTCCTACCGCACCACGCACGATTCGACCTTCATCGCGCGTGACGGCCGGACCACGTTCTTCCTGGTGTCGCTGGCGTTGTCGCACGACTCGGTCGGCCGGGTGGTCCAGCCTCTCCGCGATGCCTTCCACGAAGTGCTCCGGCATTTTCCCGACGGCGAGAGCTACACCGTGCTGGTGACGGGTCGCGCTCCGCTCGACATCGACATCCGCAACGTCAGCGCCGAAGACGCGCACCGCAACGAACGCAAACTGGTCCCGATCACGCTGGCGGTGCTGGTGCTCGCGTTCGGCGCGCTGGTAGCAGCGTTGCTGCCGGTGATCGTGGGCGTGATGGCGATCACGGTCGCGCTCACCATCGTCGGTGTCATCGCGCAGCATACCCCGATGTCGGTGTTCGTTCTCAACATGATTTCGATGATCGGGCTCGGCGTCGGCATCGATTACTCGTTGCTGGTGGTCACACGTTTTCGCGAAGAGTTGAATGCCGGGCTCGACGCGAACGCCGCGGCTCGCCGGACGGTGGCCACGGCAGGGCAAGCGGTGGTTACGTCGGGGATGACGGTGGTGGTCGGCTTCGCCGCATTGCTGCTGACGCCACTGTCGGAGACGAAAAGCGTCGGTATCGCCGGGCTGGTGGTCGTGGCGATCGCGGTGCTGCTCTCGACCACGCTGCTTCCGGCGCTCCTGGCGGTGCTGGGACGATCGATCGACCGGCCGCGATGGATTGCGCGGCGGCTGGCCTGGTACCACCGACCGTCGATCTGGGAGCGCTGGGCCCGGTCGCTATCGCGACATCCGTATCGCGACGTGGCCCTGGGCGGCACGGCCATCGCGATCATGGTGATACCGGCGCTCTTCCTGCGCGTCGGGCTGCCCAGTCGCAACTGGTGGCCAACTGAAACGGAAGCTGGCGCCGGGATCGCAACGCTCGAACACATGGGCATGTCGGGCTATGTGCAGCCGCTCCGGATCATCATCGAATTTCCGACGGGCACCGACGCCACGAGTGCGGTGGCGCTCCGGGGCCTCAAGCATCTTTCCGATTCGTTGCGCGCCGATCCGCGAATTCGCGATGTGCGGTCACTGGTCGACCTGGGTCCCGGAAAGAGCGTGCTCGAGTACTCGCTCCTCTACAGCGAACCCGACACCGTGCGCGCGCGGTATCCGGACTTCCTTGACGCCTATCTCGCCCGGGATGGGCGAACGACCCTGATGGACGTGATCCCGGCCGACACGACATCGCTCACCACGACGATGGATGTCGTGCGCGACGTCCGCGCGCTGGTCCGGTCGCCCCGCATCAAGCAACTGCATGGTGCGACGATCCGCGTGGGTGGCTACGTCGCCGGTGCGCTGGACTTCCAGCGCCTGCTCCTCGATCGCTTCCCGCTGATCGTGGCGCTGATCCTCGGCGTCACCGCGCTGATGCTCGCCGTGGTCTTCAAGTCCGTGCTGGTCCCGATCAAGGCGGTGCTGATGAACTCGCTCTCGGTCGCCGCCACGTTCGGCATCATCGTGCTGGTGTTCCAGCACGGCGTGGGCGGCCGCCTGTTCGGGCTGGACGGCCCTACATCGGCGGTCTACGTGCTGGTACCGGTACTGGTGTTTGCCGTGGTGTTCGGGCTCTCGATGGACTACGAAGTCTTTCTCCTCACCCGGATCAAGGAATCGTTTGACATCACCGGCGAGAATACGCGTGCCACCCGCGACGGTCTCTCGGCCACGGCGTCGGTGATCACGTCGGCAGCGTTGATCATGATTGCGGTGTTCGGCGCGTTTGCCTTCGCGCGGATCCTGCTGATGCAGTTCATCGGGTTCGGGCTTGCCGTCGCCGTCTTCCTCGACGCGACCCTGGTGCGGATGATTCTGGTGCCCGCGTTCATGCAGATCGCCGGCCGCTGGAACTGGTGGCCAGGTGTGCGAAAGGGCGCCAACCCCTAACGTCCTTCCTTGGCCGCGACCCAGTCGTCACCGATCCCCACGGTGACCTCGAGCGGAACATCCAGCCGCGCGGCGCCTTCCATGTGATGCTTGACGAGGGCGGACGCGCGCTCCGCTTCGGCCGCGGGCGCCTCGATCACCAGTTCGTCGTGGACCTGCAGGACCATCCTCGCCTCGAACCCTTCCGCGGGCAGCGCGCGGTGGATCCGGATCATCGCGATCTTGATCAGGTCGGCTGCGGACCCCTGCAAGGGTGTGTTCTGGGACAGGCGCTCACCGAAGGCGCGAATGTTGAAGTTGCGGTCGCGGATTTCCGGGATGTACCGTCGACGTCCGAACAGGGTCTCGACGTACCCTTGCTGGCGCGCGACTTCGATCTGCCGATCGAGATAGGCGCGTACACCCGCGAAGCGCACGAAGTAATCGGCGATGAACTGCTTCGCCTCATCGAGCGTGTAGCCAAGTTTCTTCGAAAGCGCGAACGGCCCCTGGCCGTAGATGATCGCGAAATTCGTGGTCTTGGCGCGCGACCGCATCTCGCTGGTCACCTCATCCAGCGGCACGCCAAAGACGATCGAGGCGGTCTGTCGGTGAATATCGTGTCCCTGACGAAACGCCTCGATGAACGCCGGATCGGCCGACAGATGGGCCATCAGGCGCAGTTCGATCTGCGAATAATCCGCGACCACGAACTTCCACCCCGGCGATGGAATGAAGCCGCGCCGGATCCCTTCGCCGCGCGCCGTGCGGACCGGAATGTTCTGCAGGTTGGGATCGCTCGACGACAGACGTCCGGTCTGGGCGCCGACCTGGTTGAACGATGTGTGAATCCGTCCGGTGGTCGAGTTCACGGTCAACGGCAGTACATCGACGTAGGTGCTCTTCAGTTTCTGCAATTCGCGATAGCCAAGGATCAGGCGCGGGAGCTCGTGGCCCATGTCGGCCAGTTGCTCGAGCACTTCGGCATCGGTCGATGGACCGGTACGCGTCTTCTTCAGCACCGGCAGCCCCTGTTCCTCGAAGAGCACCGTCGCCAGCTGCCGCGGGGAGTTGATGTTCAGCTCCTTGCCGCCGGCCACGCGACGAATGTCCTGGCTCAGGGCGTCGAGGTCGCGTGTCAGATCGCGACCGAGCTCGGCAAACTTGACCGGATCGATGCTGATGCCGCGCCATTCCATGTCGGAGAGCACCGGAATCAGCGGCATCTCGATTTCGTGGAGCAGGGGATTCACGGCGTTGCGCTCGAGCTCCTCGGCAAAATGCGCGTGCAGCGCCAGCACCGTCGCACTGTCGGCGCCGCAGTACGCCGCCGCATGGGCGACCGCTACTTCGGCGAAGGGGCGCTGAGTCTTTCCCTTGCCGGTGAGGTCGGTGTATTGCGTCATCGTACGGCCGAGGAACTCGATCGAGAGCGCGTCGATGCCATGCGAGCGACGCGAGGGGTCGAGCACGAACGAGGCCAGCATCGAGTCGTAGGCAACGCCTCGCACGATGACGCCGGCGCGACGGAGAACCTGAATGTCGTACTTGGCGTTGTGCGCCGCCTTCCGCACGGCCGCATCCTCCAGCAACTTCTTGAGCGGCGCACACTCCGGCGCGGTGATCGGCGGGAGGTTACGCACCGCGTCGCGCGGCACTCCCGCCGGCGTGCCTTCGAAGAGATCGCTCGATGGTTCGCGATGCGCGAACGGGAAGTACCACACCTCGGTGGGACTGGCAGCGAGCGACATGCCGATCAGCTCGGCGTCCTGCGGGCGCAGCGAGGACGTCTCGCAGTCGAAGCCGATGATCGACGCAGCACGCAGCCGGGCGACGATCGCCGGCAGTTCCCCCGGATCGGTCACCGTGACGC
>JBEPVV010000121.1:0-6175 GCA_041690795.1 Gemmatimonadota bacterium
CCTTCATCCGGCGTCAGCGAGGCGAGATGCGTGCCGTCGAGGTTGGCGCGATAGAAGTGACGCAGGTATGGATCCTGACCCTTCTCTCGCCCGACCGCGGTGAACCACACCGTGCGTGTCGTGTCGTTCACGCGACCCACCTGAACCACGTTGCCTTCGCCGGTCGTGACCTGGTTCTTGAGCTTGCCGGTCGCCAGGTCGTAGAGATACAGCTGTCCCCAGTTGTCGCGCTGCGAGTACCAGAGGATCTCGTGCGTCGGCCAGAGCACCTGCCACCCGGTCCACGATTCAACATGCGTGGGCGACGATTCATCGAACACGGTGCGCACCGCGCCGGTCGCTGCATCAGCCTCGCGGATCCAGACGTGCTTGTGATCGCGCGACACCGACGCGAAGACCACATGCGAAGCGTCGGGGCTCCACTTGACGTCGCTCATGCTCAGGTCATCGCCCTGGATCGAACGATGTTCGTCTGCGGGCATCTGAAAGCGGACGACCTTGCCGTCGGCGACGTTGATCACCACGCGCTGGACGGTGGTGATGACGCTGTCGCCCGGCAGCGGATACTTCCACTCGCGCAGCACCGGATGCCCGGCCAGTCGCCCGGTCGCGGCGGTTCCTGTTGGCGTCGTCACCAGGTACATCTCGCCCACGCCGCGCTGATCCTGCTGCTGCGTCGCGACCATCCGTCCGTCAGCCGACCAGGCAACGATGGCATCCTTCCCGTCGACCCAGCCCGCGTTGTTGGTGGCGTACCCGAAATCCGGGATGCCGTCGGTCGTCAGTTGGCGCTCCTGACCGGTCGCGAGGTCGCGCACCCAGAGATTCCACTTGCGGATGAACACGCCGTGTGATCCGTCAGGTGCCACATTGATCGGCAGGCTGTCCGCCGTCATTCCACCTCGCCCGCCCGCACCGCCACGTCCGCCTCCACCTCGGCCGCCGCGCCCGGCGGCGGCGGTCGTCGCCGCCGGAATGCTGCCTGCGGCAAGCGCCGTACAGCGCGCACCACGAACGTCGCAGCTCCATTCCTTGCCGTTGACCACCACCATCACCGATTTGCCGTCGGGCGTGAACGCCACCGTCTGAAACGGCAGGTGTTGCGCATCGAAGCTCCCGCCGGCTGCAGTGGAGAGCGACGCCGCCAGGCGGGCGTGATCGAACGCCGGCGCACGCGTGTGACGGGCTGGGTCGACCAGCACGAATGCCCCCGCCGGTGTCCGGTACCAGAACCGATCGCCGGCGATCCAGTTCGGCATCACCTGCCCTTCGGCGGCGAGGGCGCTCACGGCGACGTTGCTCATGCCGTGCTCGGCGCGGGCGTAGTCCGCATCGGTGAGCGTGCGCGACTGCGCCGCGAGCCGAGCGGTACCGATGCAGGCTGAAACAGCGACAGCGGCGAGGGCGAGACGGCAGTGGTACAACGACATGCGAATCCTTTGGTGAGCAGCCAAGCGGCCGGGCAAGTGGGACCACATATGTGGGGAGCGCTGCAACATCACGGGAAAATGGAGCGGTCGCAAGTCGGTGGGTACAGTACGCCGTGCGCCATGCGCCTTGCCGCGCATCGGTAGACTCGGCGCAGTTACCCGGGCGGGCCGAGCGCCGCCCAGGCCCGCATGGCGCACGGCCCCTCTGCGCTTCCTTTCGCCTTTCGCCTCCCGCCTCTCGCCTCGTTTCCGCCGCCCCATCGCTAGATTCCATGATTGTCCGCCATCCGCTGCGGGCCCGGTTTTTCTCGCCCTGCGCCATGAGGTCTCATGACTGCCTACAAGATCGACCAGCGTCACCTCAACCATCGCGGCCGGGTCTTCCACTTCGTGTCCTACGAGGGGCAGCCTGCCAACCCGCGACGTGAGGAAGCGGCGGTCGAGCCAACCTGGTTCCTGATGGGACCCGGCCGGCGGTGGGCGGTGATGCCGCAGCAGATGACGCAGGAAGTGGAAGAGGTCGACCGTTGCCTGATCGAATGGCTCGATCAGCACCTGGAGGCGTGAGCGTGAGCGAACCGGCCGGGCGGCGTGACTGGTTGTCGCCGCTGATCATCTCCGCCGGGGTGGTGGTGGGCGGGTTTTTCATCGGCAACGGCTTTGCCCGCTCGCATGAGGGCACGCGGTACGTCTCGGTCAAGGGCGTCGCCGAGCAGAACGTGCGCGCCGACCTGGCGCTGTGGCCGATCAAGATCGTGGCGGCCGACAACGATCTCGCCGCGGCGCAATCGCACCTGCAGCAGAACATCCGGGGCGTGATGAAATTTCTGGCGGCAGCGCAGGTCGACACGCTGCAAGTTTCGTTGCAGGATTTTTCCGTCTCCGACGCCCTCGCCAATCAATACAACGGCGAGGCGCGCGCAGCCACACGGTACGTCATTCATCAGACGGTCGTCGTCCGGTCGACCCGTCCCGAGCTGATTCTTGCGGCGAGCCAGCGCGTCGGCGAACTCGCGACCGCTGGCGTGACGCTTTCCTCGGGCGGCGAGGGAGGATTCGGCTCGGGGCCGACCTTCGTCCTCACTGGGCTCAATCAGCTCAAGCCGAAGATGATCGCCGAAGCCACAGCCCGCGCCCGCGAGGGGGCAGAACAGTTCGCCCGTGATTCGCGCAGCGCGCTCGCCGGCATCCGCACCGCCAACCAGGGCGTGTTCGAGATCCTTGCCCGCGACGAGGTGCAGGGTTCGCCCGAGTCCAACCAGATCGACAAGACGGTACGTGTCGTGTCGACCGTGGAATATTTCCTGAAGGATTGATCCCGCACCGCAAACGGCTAACTCACCTCGGAGGATGATCGTGATGCTGAAGGCAACGACCTCGCTGGCCCTGATCGCACTGTTCAGCGCCGCCCCGCTTGTGGCGCAGCGCACCGGCGATCCCACGACCAAGGTGACCGGCTCGGGCACGCTCCCCGCCGGGTGGATGGTGCGCTTCGACCCGGTCAATCCGCGCTTCGCCCGTCCCGGCGCGCCGGCACCGTCATTGAGCGACATCGCGTTCGTGCCGATGGGCGCCGGATTCCACATCACGTCGGGCCCGGCCGCGATTTACTACAACTCGAAGGACATGGCGAGTGGAATGTTCAGCGCCAGTGCCACGTTCAAGCAGGCGAAGAGCATGCAGCACGAGTCGTACGGTGTCTTCATCGGCGGCATGCGCCTGCAGGATTCCACCCAGAACTACCTCTACCTCGTCATCCGCCCGATGGACGGGCACCTGGCGATCGGGCATCGTGGCAGCGACGGGCGGCCGCAGTACCTCGTCCCGATGAGCGATGCGGCGAATCCCAACGTGAACATCGAATCGTCGACCGATGGTAGCGCCACCAACACGCTGATGATTCACGTCGCCAAGGACTCGGTGCATTTCCTCGTCAACGGCAAGCTGGTCAAGGGAATCGCCAAGTCGGATCTTGGTGGCGCAATGACCGATGGTCAGGCCGGGCTGCGCGTCAATCACAACATCAGCGTGCATGTCGACGGCTGGGCCGTGAAGAAGAGCTAGCAACAGCTGGTTACCGACTTTCAGGGATGGGAGCAATCGATGGCTGACATGAAGCAGCGCACGAAAGACGCCGTGGCGCGCGGCAAGAAGGTCGCCGCCAGCACGGCGAAGGAAGTGGGCCGGGTGGCCAGGAAGGCAACCACGGCAGCGGCGAAAGCCGGCACGCGTGCCGCCGCCGCGGCAATCGCATTCGAAGTTGCCGACCGCCTTGCCAACAGCAAGACTGTGCGCGCGAAGAAGACGAAGCGCAAGAAGATCGCATCCGCAGTCGCCGGCGCGGCGGCACTCACCGCCGTCGGTATCGCCGTGGCGCGCAGCCGGTCGGCCGCCCAGAAGAAGAAGCGCTGATCGACCCGGTGCATGGCCTCGTTGGCGTCGCGGCGTTCGTCCTGCTTGTGGGCGTGCTCCGCGATGCCTTCGAGACCATCGTTCTACCCCGTCGCGTCAGCGGCAAGTTCCGCTTTACCTCGCTGTTCTACACCGCATCGTGGCGACCGTGGCGTGGAGCGGCCAATCGCCTGCCACCCAGCATGCGCGAACAGTCGCTCAGCTGGTTCGGCCCGCTCTCGCTGCTGGTCCTGCTCGCCATGTGGGCGCTCGCCATCGTCGTCGTCTTCGGCGCGCTGCACTGGTCTGCCGGCTCGGCACTCAAGATGGACAACAGCGCACCGCACTTCCTCGATGACCTCTACCTCAGCGGGACGACCTTCTTCACGCTCGGGATGGGCGACGTCGTGCCGCGCACGGCGCTCGAGAAATTCTTCACCGTCTGCGAGGCCGGACTTGGCTTCGCCTTTCTCGCCGTCATCATCGGGTACCTGCCGGTGATCTATCAGGCATTTTCCCGGCGCGAGATCGCCATCTCGCTCCTCGACGCACGCGCCGGATCGCCGCCCTCCGCCGGCGAATTACTCCGCCGGAACGCGACTGACCACGACCACGCGGACCTGGTGCGGCTGCTCGCTGACTGGGAACGGTGGGCCGCCGAAGTGCTTGAGAGTCACCTCTCCTACCCGGTGCTTGCCTATTTCCGCTCGCAGCATGGCAATCAGTCGTGGCTTGCCGCACTCACCACGATTCTCGACACCAGCGCGCTCGTGATTGTCGGGTTCGACGGCTGGTGCGTCCGCCAAGCCCGTCTCACCTTTGCCATGGCACGCCATGCCGTAGTCGACCTTGCCCAGGTCGTGCGCGCCGAGCGACCGGATCTGCGAATCAATCGCCTCCCGGATGACGCGTTCGCGCGCCTGGTGCTGCAGCTTCGCGCCGTGTCCATCGAATTCGACGGCACCAATGCTGCCGGCCGGCTGGCCGAACTGCGCGAGATGTATGAACCGTACGTTGCCGCGCTGGCCGAACACCTCGCCCTGCCGCTGCCGCAGTGGATGCGCGACACCGACCACCCCGACAACTGGCAATCAGCACCGTGGAAGCGCGACGCGACGGATCATCGCGATCGCGGGACCGCCCCCGACCACTTCTAGGCTTCATTCGTTCGAGGAATCATGCCATCCTCTCGCCGCACAGGCGCCCGCATTCGTCCCGCCACAGTCGCCGACGTGTCGCTGATCGCGCAGCTGATCCGCGACCTCGCCGAATACGAAAAACTGCTCCACGAAGTCATTGGCGGTGAGGAGGAATTGCGACAGTCGCTTTTCGGCGCACAGCCCGCCGCTGAAGTGGTGATCGCCGAACACGACGATGGCGTCGCCGGATACGCACTCTTCTTCCACAACTATTCGACCTTCCACTGCCGCCGGGGCCTCTACCTCGAGGACCTCTTCGTCCGGCCAGCGTTCCGCGGACAGGGTATCGGCCGCCTTCTCCTCGAGCACCTCGCCGGGATCGCCGTGGCGCGCGGCTGTGCCCGCTTCGAGTGGGCAGTCCTCGACTGGAATGCGCCTTCGATCCGCTTCTATCGTGCGCTGGGTGCGGTGCCGCTCGACGACTGGACCGTGTTCCGGGTCGACGGCGAGGCGCTGGTCAAGCTGGCCGCCGGAACTGGGAGCTAGCAGACCCCCTTGCGCGTTTTGATCACGTCTATATAGTTCATACATGAACAGTATGTGGCTGAACGGATTTGGGACGTCTCCAGCTCTGCTAACCGCCTCTCAAGGGAGTACCTGATGACAGCAACCATTGCATCGCCGGCGACCACGGCCTGGCAGATTGACCCGGCGCACACCGAAATCGAGTTCTCGGCCCGCCATCTGATGATTTCGAACGTGAAGGGGCGCTTCGGAACCGTCACCGGATCGGTGGACTACGAGCCGGCGCACCCCGCGTCGCAGCACATCGCGGTGGAAATCGCCGTGGCGTCGATTGACACCCGCAACGAACAGCGCGATACACATCTGCGTTCAGCTGATTTCTTCGATGCGGAACACTTTCCGTTGATGACGTTCAACGGCACGGGCGTTTCTGGCGACATCACGAAGGAATTCAAGCTGACGGGCAACCTCACCATTCGCGGCGTCACCCGCGAGGTCACGCTCGACGTGACGGCCGAGGGCGCGGGCGACGATCCGTGGGGCAATCACCGTCGCGGGTTCAGTGCGACGGGAAAGATCGATCGCAAGGACTTCGGCCTGGTGTGGAACCAGTTGCTGGAGACAGGCGGCGTTGCCGTGGGCGACACGATCAAGATCATCGTCAACACCGAGCTGATGCGCCCGAAGTAA
>JBEPVV010000122.1:0-6137 GCA_041690795.1 Gemmatimonadota bacterium
GGCTGTACCGGTCCGCTCAGGCCGAGCGTTCCCAGCGTATCACAGATTGCCGCGAGCTCGGCGCGGAACACGGCATCGATGGCAAGCCGTGCGTCGACTGCGGTGCGTTCGGCGTCACCGAGCAATCCCAGCGCGTACTCCTCGAGGAGTTCAGACGTTGGTTCCATCGGCAGTTCGCTCACGTCGTCGCTCCCGGTCCCAGCGGTGCGAGCAGGGTGCGCAACCGCCGCAGCCCCAGTCGCATCCGTGTCTTTACCGTGCCGAGCGGTTCGCCGAGTCGCGCGGCGATTTCGCTTTGCGACAGCCCCTCAAAATACGCGAGCTCCAGCGCCCGCCGTTGCGCCTCGGGCAGTTGCGCGAGTGCGGTGCGCACCCGTTCGGTACGTTCGTCGGAGAGAATGGTGGCGATGGCCGAGGGCGCCGCGCCGCCCATCGAACCGGGTTCGCCGCTGTCATGGGCGCGCTCGTCGAGGCGGGTCCGGCGTGCCCGGGAACGCAGCAAGTCGAGGGAGCGGCTGCGCGCGATGGTGACGATCCAGGCAGCGACCGAACCGCGGTCTGGGTGAAAACGCACCGCATCGCGCCACACCTGTGCGAAGGTGTCGACCACGACGTCCTCGGCATCGGCACGTTCGCGCGTGATGCGCAACGCGAGACCGAGAATCCCCGGCGCATACCGATCGTAGAGTGCCGACATCGCGGTAGGGTCGGCGGCGGTCATCGCCGCGACCAGTTGCGCATCATTGCGCGAGTCCGCGGCAAGCGCCGGAGCGTCATCCAGGTGGCGATCGGTTCCGGCAGGTTCCATCGTGCCGCAAACCTACCGGTCAGGTACGTGAGCTCACAAGCGCGGTGCGCGCGACTCCGCGCGCGGAGGCCTCCATCTTCGGCGTCCATACTCTTCAGCTCCACAGCCGGTGTAAGCGTGCCGTCGCGCCTCGTGAGGAGTACGCCGTGGCCGCCGCAACTGGATTGCGGCGCGGTTGCAACAGGGCGAGGGTAACCGGTTCGCGTTAGCTTGAGCGATGGACGCCACCTCGCCCATCCTGTCCGTGAACGCCCTCACCGTCCGCTACCCATCCTTCAGTCTCGGCCCGCTCTCATTCTCGGTGCAGGGCGGCGAAACGGTTGCGCTGCTCGGCGCCAATGCGGCCGGCAAGACGACGCTGTTGCGCGCGATTACCGGTCGGCTGCGCGAGCGCGAGGGGGAGATCTTCGTCTCCGGGCGGGAGCCGTCGCAGGCACCGCCAGCGTGGCGAGCGCGCATCGGGTTCGCCGCCGAGAAGCCGCAGGCAGATGGCGCCCTGCGCGTGCGCGAATGGTACGCATTCCTCGCCGACTGCTATCCCACGTGGGACGTGGCGTACCAGCAGGAACTTACCGCGACACTCGGGCTTGATGCCGGCGAGCGGATCTCGGCGCTCTCGCGCGGCACGGCGGTCAAGGCGGCGTATATCGCCGCCGAAGCGTACCGCCCCGACCTGCTGGTGCTCGATGAGCCCACCAACGGCCTCGATCCCGTTGTACGCCTCGACTTCCTTGCGCTGCTGGGCGAATGTTTCGCGAACGCACCGCACCGGGCGCTGATCTTCTCGTCGCACCTGCTCGAGGATGTCGAGTCGCTCTGCGATCGCGCGCTGCTGTTGCGCGCCGGCCAGCTGATCGGCGAAATCCCCGGAGCCGAACTCAGCGAAGCGCGCGCCTCGGGTCACCTGACGGCGCTGATCGCGGACGTGTTGCGGGTCGTTCCGTGAACTGGCGCGCATCCGGCGCGCTCTTCCGCCGCGAAGTCCGTCGCGGGCGCCGCTCGATCGGCATCTACACCGCACTGATGCTCACCGGGATCGGGCTCGCGCTGCTATTGCGGCCCGAAGTCGCATCCATGGCCGGCGCGCTCTGCATCATCATCGGCATCTTCGCGGTCTTCTCGCCGATCGGCGACCTCCGCGCCGACAAGATGCAGGGACACCTCGAATTCGACCGCGTCCTTCCGGTCGGTCATGCGGTGGCGGCCACCGCGCGACTTCTCGGCGCTGCCGTCCGGACGCTCCCGGTGCTGCTCGCACCGGTGCCGCTGCTGATCGGGTTGCATCGCTCCAGCGAGACTGACAACCCGCCGTCGCTGGTCCTGATGATGATCGTCGCGGGCGGATCGTGGCTGGTGCTCACCGCGTGCATGTGGGCATTGATGGCGATCAACATTCGCTGGAACCTGCGGCGCCTCTGGTGGCTGCCGATGACGATCGCCTTCGGCCCGCGGGTGGTCATCTCGCTGCTGCCGCCGCCCGCAACGGACGCGATGGCACTCTGGTTTGCCGGTGCCGGTCGGGCGATCGCGACATTCGTGCAGTCGCCTCTCGGGGCGATCGTGATGACACTCGTGGTGCTCGCGATTCCCGTCGGTCTTTTCGTGGCGGCGATCGGGCTGTTTGCGTCAGGCCTCGATCGCTACACCTATGACGCATCTGCCGCGGTACCGTTGCGGGCCAAGCCGCCCAAGCGGGAGCTCGGCGCGATCGGTCGCGGCCCGGTACTGGCGGTGGCGCGCTACTGCATTCGCCTCGCAACCGAACAGTCGTGGCGACGCATCATGTTGCTGGCGGTCTTCGTCGCAGTACTGGTCTTCGGCTCTCCGGTGCTCAAGGATTACGCGCGGTTCTACGTCCGCGCCCTCGCCGCGATGCTGCCCGGCGGCATCGTGATCCAGTTGACGACCGCCCGGGCACGCGGTCACCTCGAAGGACTGCAGCAGCTGCCCCATCCGCCGCTCGTGGTCGGCGTCGGCCACCTGCTAGCTGTGTGCGTGCTGGCCATTCCGGGCGCGGCGGTCTGGATCCTCGCGCGGGCCGTGACCGGCATGGCACCCACGGCCGGCAACGCGGTGACGCTGCTAGCGTGGATGGTGATGTGGTCGTGGCTGGCAAGCGTCGCGGCCGTCTGGCTCACGGCCCGTCGGGCGATCCTGGTCGGGGCGATTCCGGTAGTGCTGGCAGGCGCGTGGATCGCCTACCTCGGCGCGCATCGGTTCATCGCGTCCGTCACTGCCGCCGCGACGCGGTACCACGATTTTCGCGGCGACGCGGGTGCGGCGCTTCCGGTCGCGTTCTCGGGGTTGCTCATCGTGGTAGGGATGCCGCTGTTCGCACGCGGACTCGCGGAGTATCAACATGGGGAGCGACAGCGCACCGCCTCGTGGGCACGCGTCTTTCGCCGGCGCGTCTAGCTGCCGCTTACCAGTCCCAGAAGCGCGACGCGCGGAACGGCGTCAATGCTTCACCGAGGTCTTCGCCTGCCAGTTCGCGGGCCAGCAATTCCCCGGTGATACCCGCGAGCAGAATCCCGTTCCGGCCGTGACCCGTCGCGTACCAGAGGCCGCGGAGCCTCGGCTCTGCTCCGATGATCGGCAGTCCGTCGGGCGTTCCCGGCCGCAGTCCCGCCCAGCGGCGCGATGGATGCATGCCCGCGAGCGGCGGATAGCTGCGCGCTGCCCGCGCCTGCAGCGCCACCAGCGCGGATTCTGAAACCGTTGCGTCGAAACCTGCGTGCTCCATGGTGGCGCCGACGAGCATGTCGTTGCCACGGCGGAGCAGGTAGCAATGATCGCCGTAGACGACCGCCGCGGGGATCCCTTCTGGCCAGCTGAAGCTCAGCATCTGTCCGCGCACTGGTTCCACTGACAACGGTCTCGGCAGCTTGCCGATTTTTCCCGACCAGGCGCCCGCCGCGATCACCACGGTGCCCGCGGCGTGCGGCCCGCTGCTTCCGGTGACTCCGACGAGCGCGTCGCCCTGGCGAATCAATTCGATGGCGGTGTCCTCGACCACTCGGGCGCCGAGCCGTATCGCGTCGGCGCGGAGCGCGGCGACCAGGCGATCGGGCGCCACGGCGGCATCGTCAGGTGCCCACGCGGCTCCAAGGCAGGGGCCGAGCCAGGGCCAGCCATCGGCGACGTCGTCTGGACTCAGCAGGTCTGCCCGATGTCCCTGCTGGCGCTGCGCGGCGACGCGCGACGTGGCCAGCTCGAGCTGGTGCTCCTCGCTGATCAACTCGAGGATGCCGCACTCCATCAGCCCGATGTCGATGCCAGTGGTGTCGCGGAGCGCACCCGCGTTGCGCCGATAGAAGCCGCGGCCGGCCAAGCCGAGCGGAAAGAGGGCGCCGCCGGCGTCGGACTCCACCTGCGCGGCGAGCATGCCGGCCGAAGCGCGCCAGGCTTCGCCAGGCACTTCCCGGCGCTCCATGATCGAAACGCTGGCCCCTGCGAGCGCCAAGGCGCGTGCACAGGCGGCGCCGACGACCCCGCCGCCAACGACGAGAACGTCCGGGATCAGCGGCATGACGGTGCGAGTTGAAACCTCTGGACGCGGCTTGACGTATCTTTTCTCGAAGGCACGGAGTGATTGATCCCCAGTTTCTGCGGAGTCTAACATGGTCCGGACAGTCGGTGGTTTTGCGGTGTTCGCCTTCGTGGCGTTGATGGGGTTCAAGCTGCTGATGGGGATTTTCGGCGCGCTGTTCGGCCTCGTCCTGACGCTGATCTGGTGGGCGTTCCTCGGTTTCGTGATCTACACGTTGCTGAAGATCTTTGCCCCGGGCGCGGCCCGGCGAGTGCGCGAAACAATCCGTGGGACATCGTCCTCGGCGGCCTGACCACGGCAGGATGATCGAAGGGCCGCACGCCGTACGGTGTGCGGCCCTTGCGTTTCTGGGCTCAGGAGCCGGTGGTGTCTGCGACTGACGGGGTCGAGGAATGCACGTGCAGGATCCGCCAGTTGCCGTCCTTGAGCCGCGCGATCACGATGGTTGCCCAACCAGCCACCATCCGCGCCGGCAACGCCGACGGCACCCAGCGGTACTCCACCGTTCCCCAGACATAGCTACCGGTCACAGAAAATCGGGTCGAGCCCAGCTGGATGGCGCCGCCTGCTGCCACGCCGGCGAGTCGCGGTGCGTCCACGCGTAGCACACCGTTGGCGATGACCTCGGCATCGTCGGCGTAGGCCGAGTCGGGATTCTGCAGCTGTGCGTCCGCGGCGACGGCGCGCTTGATTAGCAGCTGGGCAATCGAATCGGCCTGCAGCGACTCGACCGTGATCGGGATGGCGGGAAACGGATTCTGCGACGGTTGCGATCTGCCGCCGCAAGCCGTCACTGCGAGCAGCAGTGCCAATGCAGTGCGGAAGGTCACCGGCCGCGCGTGATCTTGCGGAGCTTCAGGGTCACGGTCCCGACGCTGAGCTTCGACTGGATCTGCACCGGGATCCGCAGGCCGTCGTCGGTGAGCCAGAGTCGCGCGTTTGCCTTCCTGGCGAAAAGACCTCCCGGTTCGTCGACCACGGGGTGGAGCACCCAGCAGTAGCAGCGCGAGCCGTCCGGCATCTCGATGCTGTCGTGGCCCACCACGGTCACGATCACCGGATTGTGATCAGCCCGGAAGTAGCGGGGAATCGTGTCGACGCCGTTGGCGTGCAGCGGCATGGCGCGGATGTAGTAAACGAACGACAGGTCGTCGAGCGGATCGGGTGGGGTTGGCTTGGTCAGCGTGTCGGAGTGATTCCGGTAGAAGCCGGAGTCGCCGTGAATGTGGTAGTCATCGTTGGCCAGCTGCTTGCCGTTCTCGATGATGTGATGCACGAAGCGATGCGAGACGAAGTCGGCAACGGTGGTCCACGACTCCAGCACGCTGCTGTTCTTGAAGAACGGGATGCTGACCTGCGTTGTCAGCTTGAAGTGCCAGCTGGCGACGCCCGCGACGGTGTCGATACCCACGACGGACATGACGGCGGACCCGATGCCGCCGAACGGATTGAGGCTGTGGTAGCCGCGGTATTCGAACGATTCGCCCACCCGGAACGGCACCGGACGCAGTGGCGTAGCGGTGGGCAGCACCTGGAGCAGCAGCGCACCAACGACGGCGGGGATCACGCAGCATCCTTTTCGCGCGGAGCGGACCGGGTCATGGTGCGGACGGCTTCCGGAGGCGTCGTCAGCTGCTTGCGCGCCGCCCAGAGCGCGCGGGCACGATCCCACGGGGGGTGGCGATGTGGCCGGATGTGGCGGTCGGCACGTTCGACTACCGGCACAGCTTCAACCCGACGCGCTCCAGCGGCTGCCCACGCCAGCAGCTGTGCATTGGC
>JBEPVV010000123.1:0-6109 GCA_041690795.1 Gemmatimonadota bacterium
CCGAGGAGACGACCACATCCGCCCGGACGGCGGCAAGCGTTTCGACGTGACCGCGCTGATCGACGACGATGGCACCAGGGACGACGAGCTGGTTGCGACCTGAGGCCCAGACCGCGACCGTGTACGCGATCTGCACCGAATCGCCCTCACGGGTGACCACCGGTGGCGCGACCAGCGTGGCAACAGTGGAATCGAGCGGCGGACGAGCGGCGACCACCGCGCCCGGAGCCGCTGCAATGCGATGCGTGACCGTGATGGTGTCGCCGACGGTCGGAGGGTGCTGCTGGGTCATCGCGGCGAACCCTTGCGTCCGAACGCCGCGCGCAACGCCGTCATGTAGTCGCCTTCGGTGCGCACGATCACCTGACGCACGCCGGCGGCCGCGAACGCCGCGCCGCGCCGCGCGCGCACCCGCTTTGCCGCCGACTCGGCCCGACGCCTCGCCAACGCGTCGCCGCTGTCGAAGAGCAGCGGCGCGCCGCCGTCGGCGCCGGCGAGCGTCACCCACCCCCCGGCGGGGAGCGCCGTGTCGCGCGTGTCATCGAGGGCGATCGCGGTGACTTCATGGCGCGCAGCGAGGCCCCGTAACGGCACTTCCCATCCGTCCGCGAGGAAATCCGAGAGCACCACCACCAGCGCGCGCCGCTTGAGCATCGCGCCCGCCGCGCGCAACGCACCGGCCAGGTCGGTTGCCGATCCTGACGGTTCAAGCGCGAAGAGCCGTTGCACCAGCCCGAACGCGTGCCGCTGGCCGCGGCCGGGCGGTACGACCGGTCCGACCTTGTCGGCAAAGGCGACCATACCGACTCGATCGTGCTGCTGCGACGCGACCATGGTGAGAATGGCCGCGATCTCGACCGCGCGGGCCGACTTGGGTTCCGGATTGCCCACGGTCGTCGAACGCGAGCGATCGATGACCAGCAGCAGCGTGAGCTCGCGCGTCTCGGTGTAGAGCTTGATGTAGGGATGACCGGTCCGGGCGAGCAGGTTCCAGTCGAGATGGCGAAGATCATCACCTTCGGTATACGGGCGGACGTCGGTGAACTCCATGCCGGTCCCGCGGAACACCGAACGGACCTCGCCGCCGACCATCGTGTCGGTCGCTCGCCGCCCGCGAAGCGCGAGCGTGCGTACCTGCTTCAGTAACGACGGCGGGAGGCGCACCGGCACGTCACGGCACCGGAACCGCGCCGAGCACTTGCCGGATCACGGCGTCCGAATCCAGTCCCTCCGATTCGGCGTCGAAGGTGAGCACGATACGATGGCGCATCACGTCCGGCGCGAGATCCTGAATGTCCTCTGGCGTGACGAAGTCGCGGTCGCGCAGATAGGCGCGCGCCCGAGCGGTCTGCGCCAGCGCAATCGACGCGCGCGGCGACGCACCGTACGCGATCATCGGTGCCAGGGCGCCGAGACCCAGCGGCGCAGGATCGCGAGTGCCGCGCACCAGATCGACGATGTAGTCGGCGAGACGCGGATCGAGATGCACGGCGCTGATCTCCTCGCGCGCGGCGAGTACCTGCGCCGGTTCCGCCAGCCTGCGCACCGGGATCGTGTCGTGACTCGTTGACATTCGCAGCAGGACTTCGCGCTCCTCGATCCGCTCGGGGTAGTCGACGCGCACCTTGAGCAGGAAGCGATCGAGCTGTGCCTCCGGCAACGGATACGTTCCCTCGCTCTCGATCGGGTTTTGCGTCGCCAGCACGAGAAACGGCGACGGCAGCTGATAGGTCGTGCCGCCGATGGTGACCTGCCGCTCCTGCATTGCCTCGAGCAGCGCAGACTGCACCTTGGCCGGCGCGCGATTGACTTCGTCGGCGAGCACGATCTGGGCGAAGATCGGCCCGTGCCGCACCGTGAACTTCTGCTGCTGCGACTCGAAGATCATGGTGCCCACGACGTCGGCTGGCAGCAGGTCGGGGGTAAACTGGATCCGCGAGAACGAGGCGTGAAGCACGTCGGCGAGCGTGCGGACCGTCAACGTCTTGGCCAGCCCCGGTACGCCTTCCAGCAGCACGTGGCCACCGGTCAGCAGGCCGATCAGCAGTCGCTCGACCATGGTATCCTGGCCGACGACGCGCTTGCGGATTTCTCCGATCACTTCCTGCACCGGAAAATTCATGCGTCGCCCTCGATCGCCATGCCGATTGCCTGGTAGATGCCGCGTTCCTCGGCCGGAGTCAGCGGCCGCCACTGTCCGGCTGCAAGATCGCCAAGACGGACCGGACCGTACGAGACGCGGGCGAGGCGTTCGACCTTGGCTCCCATCGCTTCCACCCAGCGGCGGACGATGCGGTTGCGGCCCTCCGCCAGCGTGACCTCGAGGATGCTGCGACCGTCCCGCCCCGGCTTGACCTGCACCCGTGTCGGCGTCACCGGCCGTTCATCGACCTTCACCGGCCCCGCGGCCCGAGTGGCGAGTTCGGCAGTCGACACACCGTGCACCAGCGCGATGTATCGGCGAGGCACGCGGTACTTCGGGTGCGTCAGGCGATGCACCGCCTCGCCATCGGTAGTGAGCAGCAGCAACCCCGTTGTGGCGACGTCGAGCCGGCCGACGTACGTGAGGCCGGTGTGGTCGGGGATCAAATCGAACACTGTCCGCCTTCCCTGCTCATCGTCCGCGGTCGTCACTACGCCCAGCGGCTTGTGCATCGCCAGCCAGCGGCGCTCGGCCAGCTTGACGGTCTTGCGTCCCATCGTGACGCGCGATCGCGCCGGATCGACGGACATGCCCAGCTCGGCGGGCTTGCCGTCGACCTTGATCTTCCCCGACTTGATCAACTCTTCCGCCTGGCGACGCGACGCGACGCCGGCGCGCGCAAGAAACCGCTGCAGACGCATCAGCGGCATCAGGCTTCTTCCACCGATGCGAGCGCGGAATCGTCGCCCACATCCGGTTCAACACGATGCGGTTGCAGCGCAATCGTCAGCTCCTCGGAGCGAGGCAGGTCGACCAGGTCGTTGAGCCCCAGTGTCTCGAGGAAGAGTGGTGTCGTACCGTACAGCAACGGGCGCCCCAATCCTTCGCTGCGACCAACCACTTCGATCAGGCCCCGCTCCTGCAGAGTGCGCAGCACACCGCCGGAATTCACGCCGCGAATCTCCTCGATCTCGGCGCGCCCGACCGGCTGGCGATAGGCGATCGTGGCAAGCGATTCGAGCGTTGCCGGCGACAGCCGCGGCTGCCGCTGCATTGCCTGCGCACGCTCGACCGCGGCGGCGAAGGTCGCGCGAGTCAGGATCTGATACCCGCCGGCGAGTTCCACGATCTCGACGGCATGGCCATCGAAATCGTAGTGCTCGCGCAGCTGGTCGAGTGCCGTGCGCACCTCGCCGGCTGGCGCATCCGGTTCGAGATTCTCCAGCTCGTCGAGCGTGAGCGGACGATTGGCCGCGAACAGCGCGGCTTCAAGCAGTTGCGAGAGCGGATTCAGCGAGCTCACGTGCGACCACCAGCGAGTCAAAGGGAGTGGCTTGGCGAACCCGGCAGATACCGCGGCGCGCCAGTTCGAGGAGTGCCAGCAAGGCAGACAGGACGTCGACGATCGACGGGCGGTTTCCCAGCAGACGGCGCCAGTCGAATTCCTCGTGTTCGGCCAGCAGCGCTTCGATGCGGCGCACGGCGCCGTCGACGTCGAGCGGCCGGGTGATGACGCGATGCAGCACCGGCGACGGAATCGCAGTGACGACGCGTTCCACCGCGAGCAGGAGCTCGAGCAGGTCGATCGACAACGGCAGCGGCGGCAGGTCGGGTGGCGGCGGCAGGTATCCCCGCCCGTGGCGTTGCGAGCGGCGCTCGGCGAGGCGGGCGAATTCGCGCGCGATTTCCTTGATCTGCTGGTACTCGAGCAGGCGTCGCACCAGCTCGGCACGCGGGTCGACCCAGTCCTCATCATCGCCGTGACGCGGCAGTAGCAGCTGCACCTTGAGCCGGATCAGCCGCCCGGCCATTTCGAGGTAGTCGGCCGCCTGGTTCAAGCCCAGCGCGTGCACCGCAGCCAGAAACTGATCGGCGATGCGCGCCACCGGAATATCGGCGATGTCGATCCGCTCTTCGCGGACGAGGTGCAGGAGCAGATCGAGTGGCCCGGTAAAGCCGTCGAGTGCCACGACGAACCCGCCGCTCTCGATCAATTCGCTGGTGCGCGCTGGCGTGGCAGACGTCATTGCTGAAAGATGTTCCATGCGTCGCCCATCGCGAAGGGGGCGACGGCATGGATCAGCCCCGCTTCGACCAGAAACGCCGGCGCGAGCAGGTAGCCGAGGACAGGGCGGGCAAGGTAGATCAGTGCGATCAGCGGGATGAAGCCGAAGCGGTCGAGCGAACGGTAGCGGACGGCCCACGTCGTCGGCAGGAAGTGATACAGGATGCGTGAGCCGTCGAGCGGCGGAATGGGAATCAGATTGAAGACCGCGAGGATCAGATTGAGGTGGATGCCCCAGTAGAGCATTCGCTGGGCGATGCCCAGGCTCGACACGGCAGCGTCACCGGCGATGCGACCGATGCCACCGACCAGCGCGAACAGGATGGCACAGGCGATCGCGAGGACAAAGTTGGTGGCGACACCGGCGCTGGAGACGATCAGGTCGCCGCGACGGAAATTCCGGAAGTTTCGGGTGACGACGGGGACCGGCTTGGCGCCGCCGAAGGTGAAGGTGCCATGGCTCAAAAACCAGAGGATCACCGGCATCGCGATCGTCATGACCGGGTCGATATGCGGAATCGGATTGAGCGTCAGGCGACCGAGCTTGTACGCCGTGTCGTCTCCCTGCTGGTACGCTGCCCAGCCGTGCGCGAACTCGTGGGCGACGAGCGCGAACAGGAGCATGGGAAGTGCAAGAAGAAAATCGCTGAGCAGGGCGCACTCCAACGGGGAAAAGGCCGGGTAAAGGTAGCGGGAGAAGCGGGCCGGGGCTGCGAGGAACCACGCGCCGATTCCATACTTCCCCTACCCTCCGGCCGGCCGGCGTTTTATCATTCATGGCTGTACCCTGAAGACGAGAGGATCGCCCGTGCCACGGATCAAGTCTGCCAAGAAGCGCATGCGCCAGACCAAGGCTCGCACCGCCCACAACAAGGCGGCGCGCAGCGAACTGCGGACGGCGATCAAGAAGGTTCGCACCGCCGGGTCGGCCGAGGACGCTGCCAAGGCCATGAAGGAAGCGGAATCGATGATCGACCGGGCCGGGCGCAAGAACATCGTCCATCGGAATACGGCGGCGCGGACCAAGAGCCGCCTCGCGAAGGCCGCTGCCGCAAAAAAGTAGCTCCCGCCATCCCGGCGTCGCTTTCCTCCGGCGCCACTACATGGGCGCCGACGCAGGCGCCGAGTCACGAGGTACCATCCGTTCGACCCAGCCATACGTTTCCATCTGCCCAGCCACGCTGAGGCGGCGGTCGTAGGCGGAAACGCCCGCCACCGGCGCCCAGATCGCCCAGTTCTTCGTCATCCACAATCCGGAGGGGAGCCGCGCGAACTGCATGCTGCCGCCCGACCCTTCATCGGGCATCCACCCCGGCAAGTTCTTGAGCACGAACGAGAACTGCAGCAGCGACAGGTCGCGCGCATCGAGCACCAGCTCGCCGGCTACATCGACGAGCCGCGTCTTGCGGGCCGGCGTGAAGCGCAGATGCAGCGTATCCGTGGGGTGCTTCCGATTGGGCTTGTCGATGGTGAAGCAGTGCGATTCGAGGAACCAGTCGGCGAAGAGCACTCGCGGATCGGGTCCGTAGTACTCTCGCGTGTTCTCGTTACCGGGTTCCAGCGTACGACTGAACCCCACCGTCCGCAGCGTGTCGGGATTGATGCTCTGCACCGGCCAGCGCGTCATCGGCTGGACTGATGTATCGGCGATGGCGAAGTTGACGAATGCACCGAACAGCGTGCGCGTCGTGATCCGCGCGACCTGGAAGCGGATCGCACCGGTGCGTATCGTCGCGTCGATCACCTGCAGCGCCGTATGCGCGCTCTCGAGCAGCTGGCCGAAAAGGGCGTCGGAGAGTCCGCTTTGCCCGCAGTAGCGGCCGCGGCCGAGCGCGACGAGGTCGGGCAACCGCATGGTGAGCGTTGGCAGCAGCACGTCATCAATCGCCACGCCGCTCGCC
>JBEPVV010000124.1:0-6099 GCA_041690795.1 Gemmatimonadota bacterium
CCGCCCGCTGCCGCCATGGCAATCAGCGCCTTGCTGCCTGCCCAGGCGAGTGCCAATCCCAACGCGGCGGAGGCCAGTGCGAGCACCGCGCTTTCCGTCATCAATTGCCGCAACAGGCGCCCCCGTCCGGCGCCCATCGCCAGCCGGATGCTGATCTCCGGCGTCCGGGCGATGGCGCGCGCGAGCAGCAGGTTTGCCACGTTGGCGCAGATGATGAGCAGCAGGAGGGCGACACCGCCGAGCAGTGTCAGCAACGGGGCCTGATAGGTCTTCCGGATGGTGGAAAAGCCGTTGGGCGCGGGTTGAATCGGGACCGGGATGCGGCGGAGATCCGCGGTGTCATCGGCGAACGTCGCGTGGTCAATAAGCATCTGGTGCACCAGCGGGACCATCCGTGCCTGGGCCTGCGCAAAGGTTATACCCGGCCGTCGGCGTCCCAGCAGGAGCAGCCACGACGACGCTCGATTGTCGAGCAATTTTGCGTGCGGCTGGACCACCGGTTCGACACTCAGCGGAAGCCAGATGTCGTTCGACTTCCCCACTACATCGCCGGTGAAGCCAGCTGCAGCAACGCCGACGACGGTGAGTTTGGTGCCGTTGATCGTCACGTCGTGCCCGATGATGCTGCGATCCCCGCTGAACCGTCGCAACCAGTACGCATCGCTGATCACGACGATCGGAGCGGCGCCGACGACCTCATCGTCCGCGCTGTCGAGCATGCGTCCGATGCGTGCGGGAACGCCCAGCACGCGAAAGTAGTTGCCCGAGACAAAACGCCCCGCCGGGTGCTCGAGTGTGCCGGCACCACTGTCGATCTGTACGTCCAGTCGCGATGTCCGCCCCGAGGCGAGCAGCCCGGTGAAGGCGGTATTGTGATCGCGAAGGTCACGGTAGAGCGGGGCCGAGAACAGGTCGGCGCGCACGCTGCCATTCGACATCGACCCGGTCCGCGCGGTGTTGCCCAGGGCCACCAGCTCTTGCGGCGCAGACACCGGGAGTGGTCGGAGAACCAACGCATCGATCAACGAAAAAATCGCCGTGTTCGCACCGATCCCGACCGCAAGCGTCAGCACGGCGATCAGCGCAAACGACGGATTGCGTCGGAGCGCGCGAAGGGCGAACCCGACGTCCTGCCGGAGTTCGTCCACGTAGCGGACACGTTTCATGATTCGCTCGCGGTCTTCGTCAAGGGAAACGCACGACTGCCGCACGCCACGGAAGTCACCAAAGTGACGCAACGCTTCGGCGCGCGCGGCTGCTTCGGACAATCCGGCCGCTCGCAGCTGCTGCTCACGCATCTCGACATGAAAGCGCAGCTCCTCGTCGACAGCGGCGCCGATGTGGTTCTTGCCGAGTCCAAGGTGGAAGGTGCGGCGCATCGGCGCTCAGGTCGCGACCGGCGCCGCGGCCGCGAGCGCCTTGCCGATAGCAAGTGTGTACCGCTCCCAGCGCGAAACCTCGCCGTGCAGCGACGTCCGTCCGCTCCGGCTGAGGCGATAGTACTTCGCGCGGCGATTGTTGTCGGAGAGCCCCCACGTTCCCACCAGCCAGCCTTGCCGCTCCAGTCGATGCAAGGCGGTGTAGAGCGGACCTTCTTCGACCAGCAGGTCACCGTCGGTGATCGATTGAATCCACTCCGCCACGGCGTAGCCGTGACGCGGACCCCAGCTGAGCGCCTTGAGGATCAGGAGATCGAGCGTCCCTCGGACCAATCCACCATCGGCGTCAAGCATCTGGTTCCCTCTGGGTTAGAGGGGAACATACGCCGGCGGGTCGGGAACGGAAGGGCGGGGCCGCGATTCAACGCGGGCGGAGGAACCGCTCGGCGACCTGCTCCAGCCGGTCGTCGTGGCGGGCGATGGCGTCAGCGAGAAGCCGCTCGACATGTCCGCGCAGTCGGGGTTCACCCCACTGGCAGCCTGTCGCTTCTTCGGCGGCAGCGGTGTCGCCGACGCGCGCGCCTTCGAGCAGCGCCGCCGCGGCCGCTGCGTCGAAGGCGGCGTCGTCGCGGGGCGGCAGCTGGTACGATGCGCGTGGCGGCTCGGGCGGCTCGTCTTCGCGAACAAACGCGCGGGACATCAATGTCCCGCGTCCGGGTTCAAGGCAGCCATGAGATGGTGATCGCGTAGCGGCCGATGGATTGACCGGTGATCGGGATGTTTCGAAGAGACAGCCAGGTTGCATGGGCTCCGATCAGCCATCCGCGTGCGCCGCGTCGGTGATCGAGGTGCAGCGTCGCCAGCACGCCGCCGCCGAAGGCGGAGGGATCATCGCCGACCGTCGTCGCGTTGCCCTGCGATGCACGTGCCGCCAGCGTGAACTCGAATTCATGGCCGGAGATGATCGTGCGCGAAACTCGCGCGCGCAGTTCGGCAAAGCCCCAGTTGACGGAGAGGACGCCGGCGCGGCGCGGATCGTTGCCGCCGCCGAGAAGGACAGAGAAGCGCCCATCGGAGCCGATCAGTACGCCGGCCTCGAAGTACGGCGACGCCTGCGGGGGCAGTGAATCCGCGATGGAGTAGCCGCTGACGATCCCGGTTTCGATCGAGAGGCCGATCCCCACCCGCCGGTCGTGGCGCGCCTTTGCGGCAACTTCCGCCGACGCACTCTCCCAGATCCAGACGATGACCGAGTCGGCGCCGGGCGGCGGTGCGACGGTTATTGCGTGCGCACCATCTTCCTGCACGTAGAGCTCGATCGATGTTGCCCGCGTGGACGTCCCTTCGCGCACTCGTGGCGCAAAGTTCGAGTCGGCGGGGTGAGCCGACGGCCCAACGCGAAGGCGCGTCGTCGCAGGCCACACCGCGACCCGATACTGTCCGTGCGTGTGCAGCTCGAGCGTGATGGTGTCACGGAATGGCCGCGTGACAACGCGGCGCATCAGCAGGGCGTAGTCGACCGGCGCGTCGACGACCTGGGCGCCAGCCGATGCGGCGCCGCCGCCAATCGCCAGGGCCGACGCGACGAGGCAACGGATCGTTGCAGAAAGGGGGGGGAATGATTTCAGCCGGTCATTCGTCCATCTGGGCGAAGCCGACGGTGTTGCCGCCTGGTTCGCGTACGTAGATCTCGGTCGAGCCATAGAACGTGCGGTGACGCGGCTTGAGTACCTGCGCGCCGTCGAGTGCCTTTTCCACGGTGTCGAGATCGTCGACGGAGAAGAAGAGCGCCGTCGAGTGACCGTGCAGGTCATCGGCAACCGACGGCAAATCGGCGGCGACGCTGGCGCGCGTCTGGTACATCACTTCGATCCCGTCACGGGCGAGGATCACAAACGCGAGGCCATCGGCGCCGGGTACTTCCGCCTGCCGGACGAATCCGAGCCGGGTGGTCCAGAATTCCAGGCAGGGTTCGATCCGATCAACGATCAGGACGGGCGTCAACCGATTGAAATGCACTCGACCACGCTCCGCGGCAAGGGAAAACGCGCCGCCCAGCGGCGACGCGTCCCCAGTGTACCGAACGGACCCCGAATCGACAAGGCCGTCAGCGCGTCAGGCCCGCTTGATCAACCGGACGAGGAAGAGCAGGAGCAGCGCGCCAATTGTGGCCACGATGATCGAGCCGATCAGGCCGCCCCCGGTGCTGACGCCAAACGTGCCGAAGAGCCAGCCGCCCAGGAAGGCGCCGATGATTCCGACCACGAGATCGCCGAGCACGCCGAAGCCGCTGCCCTTCATGAGCTTGCCAGCGAGGAAACCGGCCACGATCCCGACGACCAGGAACCAGATCAAGCTGTAGGAATCCATACGATACGCTCCAGTGAGAAGGTGACCCGCCTGCTGCTATGCTATTAACGCGCTAGTGGTGCAGACTGACACTGACGCAGCTACTCAGAGCTTCCGGCGAAGGTGGACCGAGCGTGGGCGCTCGTCGAGCCAGGTGACAGTGCAGGTGATGCGGCCGACGCGGTGCGCCGCCAGGGCCTCTTCGGCTTCGCGCATCGTGTGCGTCGGGTCGAGCGGGATGAACGTCGACAGCGATTCCTTGGTGCGCACCAGATACTCGACTTCGGTGAGCGAGCGGCCGTCTGGGCCGGGAAACTTCACCTCGAATTCACCCGAAGGCGTGTCGCCCTGCGCGCGCGGATCGGGGCGCAACTTACCGAACTCGAACCACGCATTGGAGATCACAGCGGTGCGCCCGGTGAGATTCCTGATCTCCAGATCGACACGCAGCGGAAACTCGGCGCCGTCGCCGTGAATGCGCGCCGAAAAATTGAGATGCCGGACGCGCGTTCGGGGAAAGAATAGCAGCTTGACTCCGACCAGTGCCGAACCTGCGAGAACGACGGTCTGGGTCATCTCCCAGAGGCCGTGTTCGTTCATCCACTTCAGGGAATCCAGAAGGCTGGTGCTGATGGGAGTCTCCGCAGGCGGGCTCGTGACAAAGCTACCGCGCAATCGGCCATGGCGCGCGGTCAGCGTCGGCCGCTTCGTGCTGGCCGGTCTGGTCGTGGCCGTGCTCGACATTTCGTTCGCCGCGACGTACTGGGTCGTCATCCGCCAGGCGATCACCTTCCCGCAGCTGCTGCGGGGCATCGCCAGCGGAATTCTTGGCGACGCAGCGGCGACCGGTGGCACGGCTGCGACCCTCCTTGGGGCGCTGGTACATTGCACGGTGGCGTTCGGCTGGGCGGCAGTCTTTCTCGGCGTTCGCCGCTGGTGGCCGGCGTTTGACCGGGCGCTGCGCCAGCCGGGCACCCGCATCGCTGCGGGAATGCTTTTCGGGATGACCGTCTGGCTGGTGATGGACTTCGTGGTGCTGCCGCTGAGTCACGCCAGCGTCACGCGTATTGGCAGCAGCTGGTTCCGGATTTCGCTGGCGTGGCACGCGATCGGGGTCGGGCTTCCCTACGCCGCATTGCTGGGAGGGGAACCAGAGCGATCCTGACCCATCCCGTGGTCAGTGCGGGGTTGCGGCGGACCAGGTTCAGGCTGGCCACCGTGCTGTTGCCAGGAGAGCAGCCAGCCACGGTCGACCAATCGTACCTCACTCTCGCCGCAGCGCCTGCGCCGGATCGAGTCGTGACGCGCGACGGGCCGGCAACCACGCCGCCGCGGCTGCCGTGGCCAGAAGGACCAGGGCCGCCGCACCCAGCGTGATCGGGTCGGCCGGGCTCACGTCGAACAGGGCGCCGGCCAGTACGCGAGTCAGCAGCAGCGCAGCGACGATCCCAGCGACGACGCCGATCGCGGCGTCGGTGACCGCCCGCCGCACGACCATGGCACGCACGCCTGAGGGCCGAGCGCCTAGCGCAAGGCGGACGCCGATCTCGCGAGTGCGCAGGCTGACCAGAAACGCGATCACGCCGTAGATGCCAGTGGCGCCGATGGCCATCGCGAGCGCTGCCGCGATGCCAAGCAGCAGCACGATGAAGGTGGTGCGTGCCATGGCGTCGACCACTACGCTGCGCATCGGCACCATCCGGTAGATCGGCAGCGCCGGTGCCGTGAGAGTCAGCGTACGACGCACCGGTGCGGCCAGGGCGACCGGATCTGCCGCGCTGCGGATCACAACCGCCACGTCGTGCGGCGACCACGCGGCGCCCGCGGCCGTGGCGGTGGTCATCGGGATGTACACCACTGCAGCGGGGGGCTGTTCGAGGCCGTCGTCATGAAGATCGCCGACCACACCGACGATGGTCGCCCAGGGATCGAGCGGAAACATGCGGATCCGCTTGCCGATCGCGCCGCCATTCTTCCAGTATTTCGCCGCAAATGCCTGACTGACCACAACGTCACGCAACGGTGTGGCGGAATCCGGGCCAACCACGGGCGCGGCAAAGAGGCGCCCCGCCACCATCGGAATGTTCATCGCGGCGAAATAGCCGGGCGTGGCGAACACCATGTGATGAATGCCGGGCAACATGCCCGGTGCAATTGGTTGGCCCTCGATGAATACCGCGCTGTCTTCCGCCGCCGCCGCATCGAGCGGCAAGTGGGTAGCGATACCAGCTGCCTGCACGCCTGGTGTCGCGTCGAGCGCAGCGATCATCGAGACGATCTGGCGCGCAGCATCGGCAGCCGACGGATATGTCGCGGTCGGCAGCGCGATCCGGAATGACAGGGCATGGTCGGCGTCGAATCCCGGCTGTAC
>JBEPVV010000125.1:0-6037 GCA_041690795.1 Gemmatimonadota bacterium
CTTCTACACCGGTGCCAATGGAATGCTCTCTTCGAAGCGGCCGACGGCGAGTTCGGCGGCGGACTCGTTCGTCTCCGATCCGGCCAACCCGGTACCGTATCGCAAGCGCCCGATTCAGCCGACGTACGGCGCCGGTTCGCAGTGGCGCACCTGGCTAGTCGAAGACAAGCGCTTCGTCGAGCATCGCCCCGACGTGCTCAGCTGGCAGACGGACGTACTCACCGCCCCGCTCACCCTCAGCGGCGAGATCAGCGCCACGCTCTTCGCGTCGACCAGCGGCAGCGATGCCGACTGGATCGTCAAGCTGATCGACGTCTACCCCGACTCGATGGGCCCAGTGATGGGCGGCTACGAACTGATGGTCGCCAACGACGTGCTTCGCGGCCGATACCGTCAGTCGTTCACGACCCCGCACCCGCTCGTGCCGGGCAAGGTCGATGAATTCACCGTCGACATGCATACCCAGGAGTACACCTTCCGCCCCGGTCACCGGGTGATGGTGCAGGTCCAGAGCACGTGGTTCCCGGTTATCGACCGGAATCCGCAGACCTACGTAGCCAACATCTTCCTGGCAAAGGCAGAGGATTTCCGGAAGCGGACCCACGTAATCGAGCGTTCCGCGCGTTATCCGAGTCACCTGACGTTGCCGATCGTCACAGGCGGGCAGTAGCAGGGCTCTACCGTCGGCTGGACCGATGTTGCTCCCCCACTGGCGAAAAAGGTCGCGACCGGCGTGATTTGTCAGACCGCGACCGATCGCTTGCGCCGGCTGTGCACTGATGCACGCCCTTGGCGCCGATGAACTTCCCTGCGCGGTTCCCTTTTTACCGGTTTGAATGCTCGACGATCTACTCGAAGCCTGCCGGCGGAACGATTTGGAGCGAGTCCAATCGCTCGTCACCGCCGACCCCACATTGTTGACCCGCCAGGCTTCCAACGGCGAGACTCCCCTGCTTGCGGCGATCTACCACCGTAGCGGTGACTCGGCGCGCTGGCTCGCCGGGCAGCACTGGCCCCGCACGATCTTCGAAGCGGCCGCCGTGGACGATGTAGACCGGCTCCGCGAGCTGCTCACCGCCGGCGATGCCGCGACCGATACCTGGTCGGTGGATGGCTGGACCCCGTTGCACCTTGCCGCCTTTTTCGGCTCGACCCGAGCCGCTGCCCTCTTGATTGCTCACGGCGCCGATCACCGGCGCATTGCCCGGAACTCCATGGCCAACACTCCCCTGCACGCGGCGATCGCCGGAAAGCGGCTGCCGCTGGTCGAACTCCTCCTCGACGCGGGCGCCGATCCCGCGCTCTCCTGCAACGGCTACACGCCGCTGGCAATCGCCGAGGGCGGCAATTTCACGGAGGGTGCAGCGCTGATCCGGAAGGCGCTGTCGCGGGGAGTGGCGTCGTGAGCCAGCCAGGAGACAACCGCGGCAACGGGCCCGGAAACAGCAGCGGGGGCAATGGTGGTGGCGGCGGAGGAGGTGGTGGCGGAGGGGGCCGACCGAATCGTCGCCGCGGCGGACGCGGGCGAGGGCGTCGACCCGGCGGCGGCAACGGTGGGCAGGCGAATGGCGGGACACGCAGCGAAGGGATTCCTCACGAAGATGGCGGCGTCGCGGCACTTCAGGCGCCACGGGGCCAGACGGACAGCGGCGAACGGATCGCGGTCGAAGGCGTGCTCGAGCTGTCGGATCGCAGCGGCGGTTTCCTGCGGATGGCGAAGGCGAGTTATCTGCCGGGGAGCGGCGACGTGCATGTGCAGCCGAGCGTGATTGCGCGCTACAAGCTGCGCGCCGGCGACGAAATCACCGGGATGGCGCACCCGCCTCGCGGGGGTCGCGGCCCGTCACTTGAAACGGTCACTACCATCTTCGGCCGAGATCCGTCGGCGTGCGAAGGGCGCCCCGATTTCGCGCGGCTTCCGGCTACGCATCCCACCCACGCGCTGCGACTGAGCGCACCGGGCGGCGTCCCGCGCGGCGGTGACGTGACCGCGGCGATCGTCGACCTGATGATTCCGCTGGGCAAGGGGCAGCGCGCGCTGTTGGTGGCGCCGGCGAAGGCCGGCAAGACCACGCTGCTGACGGCGATCGCGCGCGGCATTATCGCCAACCAGCCCGAAGCGACGGTGTACATCCTCCTCGCCGACGAGCGGCCCGAAGAAGTCACCGAGATGGAGATGGCGAACGCCGGCGAAGTGATCGCGTCGAGTTTCGATCACGGCGCGGAACGCCACGTGGCCGTGGCGGAGATGACGCTGGAGCGCGCCCGGCGTCGCGTCGAGCTGGGCGAGGACGTGGTGATCATCCTCGATTCGCTCACCCGTCTCGCGCGCGCCTACAACAACATCGACAAGGGAAGCGGACGCACGCTATCAGGCGGCATCGGCGCCGAAGCGCTGGAGCGTCCGAAGCGATTCTTCGGCAGCGCGCGCGCCGTCGATCCGCGCCATGGCCAGGGTTCGCTCACCATCATCGCCACGGCACTGAAGGACACGGGGTCCAAGGCCGACGAAGTCATCTTCGAGGAATTCAAGGGAACGGGCAACGCCGAAATCGTGCTCAGTCGCGAACTCGCCGACCGGCGCATCTTTCCGGCGATCGACGTGGCAGCGAGCGGCACCCGTCGCGAAGAGTTGCTGCTCGATCCGATGTCGCTCAAGCGCGCGCACGAGCTGCGCGGTGCGACAGCAGGGCTGCCGGTGTCGAAGCAGATCGAGGTGGTTCGGGAGCTGTTGCAACGCGGATTGTAGGAGGCACCGCGACGCCCAACGTCGTGCGCGCTCAGGTCAGGTATTCGTGCAGCAGCGAATGGAAATGATGGACGCCGTTCTCCCGCGTCGGTGAATACCGGCCGCGGTCGTAGGACCGCGAACGCAGGTTCTGCTGCACCTGCTCGCAGATCTCGATGTCCTCTGCCTGAATCTCGTCGCTGAACGCCATCAACCGGGTCCACTGCGAGTCGGTGGCGACGTCGGCCGGCGGTGCGTGCGCGAACCACTCGAACACCACCTCACACGCATCGGGTCCCCGCGGAATCACCGCGTTGGTCTGCATCTGGCCCTGATAGATGTTGAGCATCAGGTTGGGGAAGATCCAGTAGTACTGCGCTTCGTCGGCCGCAGCGGAAGGCTGATATTTCCGGTCGCCGCCGGCCACCGGGCGAATGGGCGCGTGCTGGAGCGAGTAGTATCGGTGCAGCTCGACTTGATACTGGTCGTAGTCAAGTTCCTTGTGCAGCGTTGGGTGTACCAGCGGGATGTGATACCCCTCGAGGTAGTTGTCGACGTAGACTTTCCAGTTGCAGGCCACCGTCCAGGACTTGCGACCGACGTAGCACATCGTCGTGACATCGAACCGCGCGGCGCGCTCGGTGATATCCTCGAGAAAGTGCGCAAATGGCTGGGCCTTGAGGTCGAGATTCACGAGCACCAGCGGCCCCCAGGTGGCGACCTGCACCGGCATCAGCTGCATCGACTCCGGCGTGAAGTTCGCGGCGGTTTCCATCTCGGGGGCCCGCAGCAACTCACCGTTGAGCCGGTAGGTCCAGCCGTGATAGCGACACTGCAGCGTCTGCCGCTTGCCGCAGCCCTGAGCAACCGGTCCGGCGCGGTGCAGGCAGATGTTATGGAAGCCGCGGAGGGTCTCGCCGTCGCGGACGATCACCACCGACTCGCCGGCGACGTTCGCCGTCAGGAAATTCCCGCCTTCGCGCAGCTGACCGACGTGCCCGACCAGCTGCCAGGCGCGACCGAAGATCTTTTCCTGTTCGAGCGCGTGGTACACGGGATCGGTGTAGAGGCGGGCCGGTATGGTCGACGCCCGGCGGATGTCGGGGTCGAACGGAAAGATCATCGCCATCGAGTGCTACGGCTGCTGGCGGGAGATGGAATCGAATCGCGCGTTGCGGGCAGCCTGTGAATCCGAAAGTCGCATTGCGCCGCGGACTCCGGTGGCGCCCGGGAGCTTCGACTCGCCGATGACGCTATCACGCTGGCGCTCGGTCAACGGAGCCGGCTTGGCCTTGGCACCGCAGGCGGTGCATATCCCGGCCACGATCACGAACAGGATGCGTACGCGCATTCGCCCTCCGCTCGATGGTCGGCCTGGGGTCAGAACTCGCGCCGCTTCATTTCCTTGAACATGTGCTTGCGGTCCTCGTCGCCTTCGGCTTCCGGCGTCTTCGTCGCCTGCAACGTGGGATCGACGAAGCGTTCGCGCTTCGACTTCTGCGCGGGCTGATTGGCAACCTTCCGGATCAGCGCTTCGAGCTTCTTTTCCTTCATCCACCAGCTCCTTGTTTGCGTTCATGGAACGTGCCCGAATGTCAGGGCGAGAGCAAGGGGTCGACCAGCCTGGCGTCGCCGTTGACGGCCATCCGCGCCACGCCTCGCCCGCAGAGCGCGCCGAGGATATTGCCGGTGCCGCTGTAGCCGCCGATCGCCCAGACCGACGGCCGCACCTGGTCGATGATCGGCAACCCCGAGGTCGAGTAACCGACGACGCCGGCCCAGCGATGGCTGACCGCAGCGGTCACGTGAAGGCGCTCGCGCAGGATCTGCTCGAGCCCCTGCTGCAGTGCAGCAGTCGGCGTAGGGTCCTCGGTCCATTCGCCCTCGCCCGAGCGGTCGCGCAATCCGCCCATGGCGATCCGGCGATCGGGGAGCTGCTGCCAGTAGTCGTAGCCGTAGCGCGCATAGACGGGGCGAGGGAGATCGACCTCATGCGCCGGTTCGGTCGCGAGCATCTGCAGGCGCGCGGTGCGCACTCGCGGCGCCAGTTCGGGAAGGATGCGATCGAGCCGGCCGTCGACCGCGACGATGACCTGAGAGCAGCGCACACTTCCCTGCGCGGTGCGCACGAGCCCGGTTGCGATTTCCGTCGCGGCGGATCCTTCGAAGAGCGTCGCGCCAGCAGCAACCGCCTCTGCCGCCAGCAGTCGGCAGCGCAACAGCGGATCGAAGGATCCGTCGGTCGGAATCAGGATGCCGGTGCCTTCAGGCCCTTCGAAATTCTCGGCAGGAAGCCCGTCTCCCCGCATCGCCACCAGCTGTATTTCGCAGTCGCGCTCTTCCGCCGCGTCCACGGCGATGCGCAGCGAGCCGTTGCGGCGGATGGCGGCCGGCGTCTCCTCGGTCATCCGGTCGAGTTCGGCCATCGTGCGCAGGTAGATCGCGCGCGCGCGATCGCGTCCGAAGTCGGCGACGGCATCGTGATAGAAGGCGGGAAGTCCCGCGAGCAGGAAACCGCCATTCCGACCACCCGCGCCGCCGCCGACCGCGATCGCATCGAGACCGACGACGCGCTGCCCAAGGCGCAGCAGTTCGAGGATACACGTCAACCCCGACCCGCCAAGCCCGATGACGCAGACGTCGGTCGCTGCCTCCCCGACCAGTGGCGGGAGGGCAAGGGCAGCCCCGTCCTCCCAGACCGGCTTGTCTTTGTTGGAATCAGGCACGGTCATCTCGTAGCACCTCACCGCCGAAGCCAACGCCCAGTGATAACGGAAACCGGAAATGACAGTCTTGCGTTCACTCTAGGCTCGCCCTGTGTAGTACGCCATGGAAGCGCCGTCACCTATTGGCAAGTACGGCAATACCTTATCAAGGAGTACATCATGCGTTTCAGAACGTCCGCCTTTGCCGGCGCCCTGCTGCTTGCCGTCGCGAGTCGCGGTCATGCCCAGACTTCGCACTCGCACCTGGGCGCGCACGTGCTGTACAACTCCACGTTTGATGACGTCGGCTTCGGTGCACAGCTGTCGGTTCCGATGTCGCACCATCTCGAGTTCTATCCTTCGTTCGACTACTACATTCAGACGCCGGGATCGGTCTGGGAAGCCAACGCGGATTTGAAGTACCGCTTCTCCGGCGAACGCACCGATTGGCTCTACGCGGGCACCGGCATCAACTTCGACCGGTTCTCGGACAAGAGTTCGGACCGGAGCAACAGCACCCTCGGGTGGAACCTGATCGCCGGCGCGGAATCGCTTCGCGGCACCATTCACCCCTACGCAGAAGTGCGCGTGACGGTCACCGACC
>JBEPVV010000126.1:0-6012 GCA_041690795.1 Gemmatimonadota bacterium
GCCCTGGAGCGACTGTATCAGCACCCAGACACCTTCGGTCTGTCGGAAGCGACGGGTGAGGCGATTTCGCTCGAACGCCTGGACCTGATTCCGTGGGCGCGGACGTAGGGACGCTCCGCGTTACAGCGCGAGTACATCGAGCGCGCGCGCGCTGAGTCGTGCGCGCGTCTCCGCCGTCATCCGCGAAGCCCAGTCGGTCCCCGCTCGTCCTCCGCGCGGAATGAACGCCCCTTGCAGCGATCGGCGTGGTCCATTCGATAGGTTCGCCGTGTGACCATGCCACGTCGAGCCGTTGAAGATGAGGAGCGATCCGGCAGGGCCGCAGCCGAGCAGCTGTCCCGTCTCGTGGATCCGGCTCACTGCGTCCCCATCGTCGGGCGTTCCCGCCCAGTGTTGCGAACCCGGCACGAATGCGGTGGCGCCGTTGTCCGCGCGGAATTCGTCGACCATCAGGATGAAGCCGACGAGCGGCCAGTCGGGGGTGTCACGGCGCACATCGACATGCAGGCCCTGTCCATTGGATCCCGCGCGGAGGGTGCGCGCGTGCAACGAACTGAGCTTGAAGCCGGTCTCGATGATGAGACCCGCCGCTTCCAGCAACGGCGGAAATATGTAGAGCGCATCGAAGGATGGACCGCGATTGACGAAGTCGGTGACTCGCGTGGTGGTGCTGCCCACACCGACGTCGTTGCTACTCGCCGCCGCCACGGCGGCGTCGTATGCGCCGGAGACCCGGGTCAGCTCGCCCCCCGCGTACGGACCGGGGAGCACGACGAAGCCGCGATCGAGGAGCTCGGAGACACTCACGATGGCCTCGGCATGCTATCCGCCAACGTACACCTTGATCCTGGCGGGGAACGTCGTGACCACATCAGCCGTGACATGTCGGGCGGCAACCCGCAACTCGCGGAGCCTCGGCAGGTTGGCGAGCCTCGCAACACCGGCATTGGTCAGGCCGTGACAGGTATCGAAGGTGATCCGTTCGAGGGAATTCATGGTGGCCAACACCTCGGGAGTGCGATCGGTGATGGCGGTGTAACTGTTGAAGTAGTACTGCAGTGCGGACAACCCCGTGATCAGCTCGGTCGCGGCGTCGGTCGTGTCACGACAATACATCAGGATCAGCGACTCCAGCGCCGTACATGCGCCGACGTGGCGGTATCCGGCGTCGGGAATATCCATCGGCATCAACTCCCGCAACGACGGGAACGATGGCAGCGCGGCGAGACCTGCGTCGTCGACGTTGAGGCAGCTCACCGACAGACCACGTAACGCAGGCATCTGCGCCAACGCCTGAAAACCCCGTCGTTGCAGGTTGTGGCATCGACGTCCCCAAACGTATTCCAGCGTCGCCGAGCGTGCGAGTGCGACGAAACCATCGTCGGTTGCCAGCGTGTCCTGCGCCCCCAGGAAGCGCAGCGCCGACATTCGCGCGATGTGTGGCATCCAGTCGTCCCGGGCATCGGCAGCGAGCCAGCCAAGGTTGGGGAGCGAGACGAGCGGTTCCATGGCGGCGGCAGTGAGCGCGAGTTCGCGCGCGTCGATATTAAGCGCGAACAGACCATCGAGGCCGCGAATCTGCTGCATGCCCTGGTCAGTAAATGATCCCCGCAGGACCAGGCGATTCGGCTCCGCGTCGTAGCTCAGGAGGGCGATCTTCACTTCGCCGCCGTGCCAGCGTTTGAAGACCGGCAATTCGTGAAGCAGCGGGATGCCAGCGTCTGTCACACCATTGCCGGTGTGCAGTGTGCGGAGCCGCGGCTTGCCGGCCAGCGCCCGCAACGCCGCGTCGCCGGTGCCCGTCCGGGCCAGATCCACCTCCTCGAGCTGCTCGCAGTACGCCAATGTTGCGGCGCCCGCATCGCTGATTCCGGTCATCCGGAGGTGGATCGATTTCAGAGCGGGAAGGTGACGCAGCACCTGGAGCCCACGATCGGAGATCGCCGTGCCGCTCAGGTCGAGGTGCTCGAGGCGGGGCATCGCCGCGAGCCGCATGATCCCCTCGTCGGTCAGCTCCTGGGAGTTGCTCAGGTCGAGCGCTGTCACAGTGGGGATATTCGCGATGTCGGAGAGGACCCCGTCGGTCATCTGTCCAGCCGCATCGAGACGGGTGCCTGGCGATGGTGCCCGCAACAGCTGCATGATCGCGTCCCAGTCGCGCGAGACCGAAATGTGTTGCTCATCACCGTCTGTATCAGGCACAACGACGCGCACCGGCTTCCACGCAAGCTGCGGTCCGCCGTGAGCGTTCGCGGCAAACGCTTCCAACCCGTGCCAGTCGTCGAATCCGTGGCCCTTGGCGATCAGGTAGCGCGCGTCCTCGCGCGTGATGTCGATGTCGTCACCGGGACTGGCGGCGGCTCTGCCGAGATCAAGTTGCGCGTAGGCCCGGAACGCATCCCACGAACGCCGGTGCCAGGTGTGACGATAGAGGCGCTCCATCGCCTTCGGCGTTCCGGTGCGGTATGCATCGAGCAGCACGTCGACCATCGTCTCGTATTGCGCGAGCAGCCCCGTGTCGGCCATCGCGAACCCTGCGACTGCGGCCTTCAACGCGGCCCAGCCAGCGAAGCCGTTCTCGCGCGCGAGTGCGTGCTGGACGTCGCGCAACGTCGGTGCGAACGGGCTGGTGCCCGTGGCGCGCTCGAAGCGCGCGCGGGCGTCGGCGGCGTCGGCGCGAAGCGCGGCAACCCAGCGCTTCGCTTCTTTCCTGAGGCTTTCGAGATTGCGGCGGCCAGCGAGTGGATCGCTCATGGGACCTTCCTCCGTAACGCCTGAAGTCCGCTGAGCACAGGCAGGAGAAAGGCTATGACAGCCCTGCCGGATGATGCGTGGGTGGGAGAATTCCCTTGCCGCGGACAGGAGGCGCCCCAGAGCGCGCTGCGGGAAGTGTCGGTTCGCGGCGGGGCGACGTCAAGGCGCGGCCGGCGGCTGCGCCTCTTCGTCGTGACAAAACTCTGTTACACTGACGTTACAATCAGCCCGTGTGCCGACGTCCGCTCCCCGAATTCCGCGCTATTCTTGTCCAACCCCACAGCCGCGAGGAATACCATGGGAAAGAAATCCGCCCGCAACGACGCAAAGAAGCTTCGCAAGAAAGCCGAATCGAAGGCCGCCAAGGCGAAGAGCAGCAAGAAGGAGCGGATCGCGGAACTCGAACGGCGTGTTTCCGCACTGGAAGCTGCCGCGACGCAACCGGCGTGAACACCCGATCACGAACGGCAATGGCGACGGCCGTCCTTGTCGTCGGCATTGTCGCGCTGTGCGGGTTTGGCACACCGCGTTACCTGACGGTCTTTACTCTCCACCCAGCTGGCAGCGTCGCATTCGCGTCGACACCGTTGAGAATGGCGAGATCCATCGCGGAAATTGCGCCGCCGCTCTCACTCGCGAGCGCGGCGATAGTGGTTGCGCGCGCCAGCGTCACCAGCCTGATGAAGCGTCGCGCCCTGAACTGCTCGCCAGGTGAGGTCGGCCGAAATGAATGGAGCGCCTGATTGATCACCCCACCGTATTGGGCCCAGCTGCCGGCGAGGGACATCCCCAACAACTGAAAGACTTGTCCGTTGAGCTGGAGGAACAACACTTCGCCATGGAGTTGCTGGCCGTCCGATGACGTGGCGGTGAACTCGCCGTCCGTCGCCGGCAAGCCACCGACCGCGAGACGCTGGACGCCCGGGCTTTGCACGCCCTGCTGGGCCAGGAACGCTTGAGCGGCCAATTCTGGCGTCGCCTGTCCCGCCTGCTTCAGCGAAATCTGCGCGCCACCGTTCGGATCGGTCATCACGACCTGGGTCGCCCCGTTGACTGCTTGCCATCCCGCTGGTGAGGCGAAGCGAAAATGCAGCGTCGGATGCACGAACTGGTTGCCCTCGAAGTATCCCTGTTGCGGATCGGCCCCGAACAACAGCCCATCGACCATGCTGAGGTACTGGTCGCGGTTGATCTTCAGTTGCGCCGCATTGCGGACCGTATCCGCCCAAGCCTGGGTATAGGCAACGCGATCGCCGGGGTCGGGATGAGTCTCGAGAAACGCGGGGAGCTTGCTCGATGAACCCGACTGCGCGAGTTGCGCAAGGGTCCGAAAGGTCTTCGGCATTTCACGCGGATCGTAGCCAGCCTTGACGGAATACCGGTGTCCGAGCTGGTCAGCCATGCGCTCATCGTCCCGACTGTATTTCAAGAAATACAACTGGGCGGCCGCACCGGCAAGCTGTCCAGCAATACCCCGCGCGAGCTCGGGCTTCACCACCGCGAACACGCCGAGACCGGTCTGGGTAAGTTCCTGTTGGGACAGCATGGCCACCGAATGCTTCGCGGCTACGTGACCGATTTCATGCCCGATCACGGAGGCCAGCTGGGACTCGGAATTGAGGTAGCCAAGAATTCCTCGCGTCACGAAAATGAAGCCGCCCGGCGCCGCAAACGCGTTGACGGCGGGATCGTCGATCACATGGAATTCCCACGGAAGCCCCGGCCGCTCGGACCGCTTTGCCATCGCCATCCCGATGCTGGACACGTATCGCTGCACAGCATCGTTGGCATAGAAGCCGGGATCCTGTTGCGAAGCGGCGACCTGTTGGCGCCCCATCGCGATCTCCTGGGATTCTGATACCAGCGAGAGTTGCGATCGACCGGTAACGGGATTCGTGGCACAAGCGGCGACGAATGCCGCGATGTAAACGACCGAATAGCGCACTGCAGGCCTCCTCTGGAAGATCGGGTTTCCGGCTACGTGACGAGCGCCGACGCGAATCTGGCACGCTGTCATCGGATTGCGTTTTCGCATTCACTGCTGGCAGTTGCCACGGCGTGATTGCAAGGACAAGGGCCGGAGTGCTGAGCGGACCGGCATCCACCTGCATCCCATGTGGAGGATTCGCGCGGGCAAGGGCGAAGCGAGCGACAATGGAGGCGATCACCCCACCTGCGTCGAAAGCCACCAGGTGTTGCCGCAGGGATCGGTGACACCACCGCGCAAATCCGGATCGCCGGCCTTCTGTGACGGCTCCTGCACCGACGTGGCGCCGGCCGCCAGCGCACGACGATACGTGGCCATCGCATCGGCTACGTACACGTGCAGCCAGACCGGAAAGGCCGGCCAGCCCGGGATTGCCTCGGAGAGCATCAGTACGCTGTCGTCAATGCGGAGCTCCGCGTGCCGCAGGATACCATCCGGCCCCTCGATCCGGCGCAACTCGACGGCATCGAACGCTGCCGTTGCGAAGGTGACCAACGCCGCGGCATCTGCCACCATCAGATAGGGCGAGAGGCTCGGGTAGTCGCTGGGCTTCCAGGTAGTCGGCATCGGCATACTCCTCGTGAACAACCACGCCCGGGGATGCTTCACCGGGCAACGAATGGTCCCGGACAATTTGGCAATTACCGGGGAAATGTGGTACTAGTACCCCGTTCCTGCGCGTCGATTGCCCCCGACCTCATCACGGAGAACGATCGTGCATCCCATTCGTCTCGCATCCATTCCACTCGCATTGGGCCTGCTCTTCGCGGCCGCCCCGCTCGCGGCGCAAGCGCCGGCCGGGTCGACCGGCCTGTGCAAGGACAACAGCTATACGTCGGCCAAGGCAAAAAGCGGTGCCTGCTCTGGACACGGTGGCGTCAAGACGTGGATGGGAACGCCGGCCGCTCCGCTGGTAGTCGCCAAGCCCGCGGGCGCCACCGGCTCGTGTAGTGACGGCAGCTTCACCAAGGCAACGACGAAGGCCGGTGCCTGCTCCAGTCATGGCGGCGTGAAGGATTGGTATGCGCCAGTGGTCGTCACGGCCCCGCCGGCCCGGACCGCTCCGCCGACCCGCCCAATCCCGCCTCCGCCGCCTCCCGCCGCAACGCCAACAATGAATCCCACGTCGCGCGTCGTGCCGATTCCGGGCGCGCCGGCGCTGGCCACGGCGCTCTGCAATGATGGGACGTATTCGCAGAGCAAGCACCGCAGCGGCACCTGCTCGTATCACAAGGGCGTCAAGCAGTGGCTGAAGGACGTACCGAAGTAAT
>JBEPVV010000127.1:0-5989 GCA_041690795.1 Gemmatimonadota bacterium
GGCCAGCACAGTGCCATGCCTGCTGCGAGTGGACACCACTGGCGCCGCGCGGGTGACCAGCTCCGTGAACTCGGCGACCTCGCCGACGGCGGCAGACAGCTGCATCGGGAACTGCGATCGATCGAGGGGGCGGATCGCCCGCTGGACCGCGCGCTCGCCCAGTGCGGCCGTGTTCCCGCGCTCCGCGAAGCATCGGAGATGCTGCGCCACTACGTCGAGGGCTTTCACGCTGCCGATCCGGCCGAGCTGAGTCTCCAGTGGTTGATGCAGGTGGAAGAAAGCCAGCCGGCCGACGCATCCGAGCTGCGCTCACGCGATGGCCTCGACCGCGCCGTCCACGAAATGCTTCGCGAAGTTGGCGCGACCTGCACTGCGTTCCTCAGCACGACAGTCGACGCGGTGCGCTGGCGCCGCCGTCGCGCGCTGGTCGACTGCACCAGCAACGGCGTCAGTGCCACGCTCACGGGAGCTGCCGCCATCGTCGCGCTCCCCCTCGCGCTGCTGCAGCTCGCGCCTGGTGCTGTGGGATCGGTGGGCTTCACGCCAGGATTGGCGAGCAAGCGTCGCGCATGGTCGAGTCTTGCCACCGGCCCGGCGGTCAAGCTCAACCTCGTGTTCGACGCACCGTTCTGGCTTGACATCCCGGAACTCCGCGAGATGCTTTTCCTGCAGGACTTCACCCAGGCCGTGCCCACGTGGTGGACGACGCGACCAGTAGAAGCACCGCTGCTGGTCGGCTGGGCAGCCGGCCCGCAGGTCAAGCGCCTGGCAGGATTGAGCGCCCGCGGCCTTGAACGTCAGGCGGTCGACTCGCTCGCGAAGGCGATGCGGCTTCCGGTCTCCGTGATCGCGGCCCGCCTGCACGGCGTTCACTGGCACGATTGGCAGAGCGATCCGCTGTCGCAGGGCGCGTACAGCTGGATTCGCAGCGGTGGCATCGATGCCCACCGCGCAGTGGCCGCTCCGATCAACGACACGCTCTTCTTTGCCGGCGAGGCGACGGAAGGGCATGGGTTCAACGCCACCATGGACGGCGCCATTCGATCGGGATGGCGCGCCGCCGACGAGGTACTCGCCGCATGAATGACCATCCGCTCCGCTACTACGACGATCTGCATGTCGGCCAGCAATTTGTGTCGGGGTTTCATACCGTCGATGCCGACGAGGTCGTCCGCTTTGCCCGCGAGTTCGATCCCCAACCCTTTCACGTCGATCCGCAGGCGGCGGCAAGTTCGATGTTCGGCGCCCTGGCGGCGAGCGGATGGCACACCGGTGCGCTCACCATGCGGCTACTCGTCGATGGCGAACTTCGGTTGGCCGGCGGAATGATCGGTGCGGGCGGCGAGCTGACCTGGCCACGGCCGGTCTACCCAGGCGACACCCTGCAGGTGTTCAGCGAAGTCGTCGACATGCGGGTATCCAATTCGCGCCCTGATCGCGGCATCGTAACGCTCCGCAGCGAAACTCGGAACCAGTACGGCGAGGCCGTGCAGGTCCTCGCCGCCAAGCTCTTCGTTCCGCGACGGCAATGATCGTCGCCCCGGTTGCACGCTCGCGCGGCGCCGAGCGGCGAGGAGCGCGATAGATTTCACCGATGGCCAAGCCACTCGCTGTCATCACTGGCGCATCGCGCGGGATCGGACGCGCCACGGCCGTCCGTCTCGCGCCGGACTACGACATCCTGGCGCTCGCCCGCAACCGGGCCGAGTTGCAATTGCTCGCCGCCGAAATCGCGGCAGCGGGCGGAAACTGCTCGGTGCACGCGCTCGACCTCACCGATGGCGACGCGGTCGCCGCGGCGCTCTCGGCCGTCGACGCCCACGTGCTGATCAACAACGCCGGGGTCGGCACCACGCGGCCGTTTCTCGAATTGAACCGGGCCGAGTGGCGCGCCATGGTCGACCTCAACTTCAACGCGCTCTTCGACGTCACGCGCGCCGTGCTGCCGTCGATGGTCGCCCGCCGGTCGGGGCACATCATCAACGTCGGTTCGATCTCCGGCCGCAGCGCCTACGTCGGCGGCTCCTGCTACGCCGCGACCAAGCATGCCGTCATGTCGTTCAGCGAATGCCTGATGCTCGAGGTCCGCGATGCGGGCGTGAAGGTGTCGATCGTCAATCCGGGTGCCGTCGCCACCGGCTTTTCGCACCGCTCCGATCCGTCGTGGATGCTCGACGCCGACGACGTGGCGCAGGCGATCGCGGCGGTGATCGCCACGCCCCCCGGCGTCCTCATCTTCAACGTGGAACTCCGGACGCTCACCGTTCCCGCCAGAAAACCGTAACTTTGTCGCTCACGCCTCGCTGGGAGAATTGATGCGTTTTTCATCTCTGGTCCATGGCTCGCTCTCCGGGCTGCTGGCCGCGATCATCGTCGTCGCACCGTCGGCCGCCCAGAATTCACTTCCCGCCGCGATGCAGGCGGCGATCGACAGCAGCGCCCACGCGGTGCTCGCCCGGACCGGCGCGCCGAGCGCGTCGGTTGCTGTGGTGCGCGATGGCAAGATCGTCTATGCAGCTGCCTACGGTACCGCGCGGCTCGATCGCCAGCTCGCGGCCACGCCAGCAATGCGCTACAGCATCGGATCGGTGAGCAAGCAGTTCACGGCGGCCGCGGTCATGCTGCTGGTCGAGCGCGGCAAGCTCTCGCTCGACGACAAGGTCAGCCGCTGGCTTCCAGAGCTGACCCGCGGCAACGAAGTGACCGTACGCCAGGTACTCTCGATGACGTCCGGCTACCAGGATTTCTGGCCGCAGGATTACGTGATGCCACCGATGCTCAAGCCGACCACGGCTCAGGCCATCGTGGCGGGGTGGGGTCGCAAGCCGCTCGACTTCGACCCAGGCACCCGCTGGCAGTACAGCAATACCAACTATGTCATCGCCGGGCTGATCGTCGAGAAGGTCAGCGGCATGGCGCTGGTGCCCTTCCTCCAGAAAGAGATCCTCGGACCGCTGCAGATGGAATCGGTCATCATCACCGATGACGCAGGCCTTGGGCCGACCGACCCGGAGCGCTATCTGCGCTACGCGCTTGGCCCGGTGCGCCCGGCGCCAAAAGAAGGGCGAGGGTGGATGTTTGCGGCAGGCGAGCTGGCCATGACGGCGAGCGACCTTGCGCGCTGGGACATCTCGGTGATCGACCAGAAGGTGCTCAAGCCGTCATCGTACGCCGTGCAGCAAACCGACGTCGTGCTCAATAACGGAACGGCCACCGGTTACGGCCTGGGCGTCGACGTTGGCGTCATGAACGGGCATCGGCTGATCCAGCACAGCGGCGAAGTCTCCGGCTTCACGGCGCAGAACAGCATTTTTCCCGAAGACCGCGTCGCCGTCGTGGTGCTCACCAACCTCGACGCCACCGGTGCATCGGGGCAGATCGCTGGCCGCATCGCCGACCTGGTCCTCAACGCAACCGTCGTGAATAGCGACCAGCCGGTCGCGCAGGCTCGCAAGATCTTTGAGGGGCTGCAGCACGGCACGATCGACCGGACGCTGTTCAGCGACAACGCCAATGCGTACTTCAACGAGCAGGCGCTCGCCGACTTCGCGAGCAGCCTCACGCCGATCGGGGCGCCAGTGGAGTTCGTGCAGACGCGCGAATCGCTCCGCGGCGGCATGACCTTCCGGGCATTCCGGATCCGTGGCGGTGGCCGCACCATCGGCCTCTCGACCTTTACCCTTCCTGACGGCAAGCTGGAGCAGTACCAGATCGCCAGCCAGTGAGGTGAAGCTGCTCGTGCTGGGCGCCGGCGCGGTCGGCGGGTACTTCGGGGCGCGCCTGGTGGAAGCCGGCGTCGACACCACCTTTCTGGTGCGCCCTGCGCGCCGCCGACTGCTGGCAGAGCAGGGATTGCGCGTCTTCAGTCCGCTGGGCGATGCGAACCTCGTGGCGCCGACGGTCGTCGCCACCGAGCTTCGCCCGGAGTACGACTTCGTGCTGCTCACCTGCAAGGCGTACGACCTCGATTCGGCGATGGACGCGATCGCGCCCGCGATCTCGCCGCGCACGGCGATCGTGCCGCTGCTCAACGGTCTCGCCCATCTCGATCGACTCGATGCGCGCTTCGGCGTCGCCCGCGTGATGGGCGGCACCTGCATGATCGACTCGACCCTCCAGGCCGATGGCTCGATCCTCCACGGCGGCACGCTCCAGCGCCTGGTCTTTGGTGAGCGCGATCGCAGTCATACGCCGCGAGCGCTCGCGCTGCAGTCGATGCTCGCCGCAGCGAGCTTCGACACCGAGCTCGCCGACGACATCGTCCAGCGGCTCTGGGACAAGCTTGTCTTTCTCTCGGCGCTGGCGGCCACCACCTGCCTCTTTCGCGCCAATGTCGGCGAGATCAACTCGGCCCCAGGCGGCCCAGCCGTCATGGCGCGAGCTCTTGCCGCCAACGTGGCGATCGCCACCGCTGAAGGCCACGCGGTCGCGGCAGCGGCGATCGACTTCGCTCAGCAGCGCCTGACAGACCGTACCGGCAGCTGGAGCGCCTCGTTGCTTCGCGATCTCGAGGCTGGCGGACGGATCGAGGGTGACCACATCGTCGGGTGGATGCTCGACCGCGCCCGCCGTCACGGGGTCGACGACGTCGTACTCGGACTCGCCTTTACCGCCCTCAAGGCTTACGAGGCGCGTCGGGACAGCGGTCGCCTCGCCGGCCCCGCTGCGGATCGCCAGCCGCCAAAGTAGACTTCCGGCATGGCTAACAATCCCTGCCCGATGTGCGGTCATGACAATCCTGCCGGTATGCAGTTCTGCCGGTCCTGCGGTGCCCGTTTGCTTGATGCCCCGCCGGTCGTCACCCCGCCGCCCGCGCCGCCCAAGTTCGTCGATGATGTCCCCTCGCCGAAGGTCCGCACGCCATCTCCTGGAAGGGGGCGAACCATCGCGCTGGTGGTGCTCGCCATTGTCGTGATCGGCGTGGGAATAGCGGCGTGGCTATCGATGCGCCCCGGCGACGCGTTCGACCGCCTCACGGGCGAGAAGAACAGCGCCCAGAGTCAGCTGGCAGAGACCCGGGCGTTGACGACGGAAAAGGACAGCGTGATGGCCGAACTGCTGGCCACCACGTCGCTGATCAGTGAAGTCAGCCAGGCGATCACCGCGGTGCAAAACGGTCGCAACGCGCCGATGCTTGAGGAGTCCGGCCACCCGATGACGGCACGACAGGCGCGGGCGTTCCTGCTGCCCAAGATCGACTCGCTGCGCGTTCGCCTCAATACGGCAGAAACGCAACTCGCGGCGTCGCTCGACCGGGTGCACCAGATGCCGACATCGGAACAGTTCCGCGCCCAGATCGCCGAATACGAGCGGACGATTGCGTCGGTCAAGAAACTGGTCGCGACGCAACAGGATCAGTTGAACGACCTCGGCACGCAACTCGCCGACCTGCGCGCCGAGAACACGCGACTGCTGGAAACGCAGGGCCAGCTCGTCACGTCGCAGCACGCGCTGCAGGATTCGATGATCGGGCTCAAGGAAGACGAGAATACCGTCTACTGGGTTGCCGGCAGCAAGAGCTCGCTGCTGGAGCTGGGTGTGATCGTCGAAGAAGGGAGCTCCAAGGTGCTGGTGTTTGGCAAGGGCAAGTCGATGGCGCCCGCGCGCACGCTCACCGCCAGCGACTTTACGCCCGTCAACAAGCGGCAGACCACCACGATCCTGCTGCCGAAGGCGACGACCCGCTACCGCATCCTTTCCCGGCAGGACCTGGCGGGGCTCAAGAACGTGATCGACAAGAATGGACATGTGCGGGGATCAATCGAGATCTCCGACCCGGCGGCCTTCTGGGCGCCGTCGCCGTACCTGATTCTGGTTGAAGACAACTGAGCTGGTGCTACCCTTCCACACGGAGATGTCGATGTACCGTTCTATCGTCCTGCTGCTGAGTGTTGCGGCGCTGGTCTCGGCGCCGCTGTCGGCGCAACAGACGGAAATGATGCGCGTCAACGCTCCGCGCGTGAACATGCGCCCGGCTCCGTCGATCGAT
>JBEPVV010000128.1:0-5977 GCA_041690795.1 Gemmatimonadota bacterium
GCCCCGTCCTGCCGACATGAACATGCCCGTCCGCACCGGCAATCCGGGGTATTCGCGCCCGGCCTTCCGCGAGCCACCTCCGTCGGCGCCGCGTCAGGTGGACCGACAGCGCGAGCCGCAGCAATCGCGCCCGGTCTATCGCGAGCCGCCGCGCGGTGAGCGCGCGCCGGCGCCCCCGCCGCGTGTCGAGCGGGCGCCCTCGAGTCCGCCGGCTCAGCGCTCGGCACCGGCCGAACGGTCGCGGCCCGAGGGGCATCGCCCGTAGCCCTGGCAGACACACGATGCACGGCGAAGGGCCTCGATTCAGGGAACGAATCGAGGCCCTTCGCTTGCGCGGTGCGCTTGATCCCGGCTATGGCGCGGCGTTGCGGTCGGCGTATTCCGTTGCCCACTCCATCAGCTCGACGCTGCGCAGCCCGCCGCGCATCGCCGTGCTCACCGCCGTGGCTTCATCGATGCCTTCTTCCATCATCAGGAAGGCGATCAACGGGCCGCCGGTGCGATTGGCGCTGTTGCAGTGCAGGAGCGTGGGCGTGCCCTTCGCCCGGCGCAGGGCAGTGAGCACACTCGCCATCGTGTCGTCGTCCAGCGCGCCAGAGATGATCGGTGTGTTGGTGTATTCCAGGGCGAGCGCCGCCGCTTCCGCGGGTTCATCGAACGGCCGTGGCTCCATCGGCTCGCGCAGGTCGATCACGTTTCGCACACCGGCAACTTGCAGTGCCGCCAACTGCGCCTCCGTTGGCTGTCCGGAGACGACGAGCCACGGGAGTGGCGCCGATGCGTTGACGATTCCGTGTGCAGCTTCGAGCAGGGACATGAGCCTTCCGCGGGAGGTGACAGGGGAAATATAGGTGTAGAGTCCGTGTACTTTACATGCGTGACCGCCATCACCGTTGCGCTCTGCCAGTTCCGCCCGACCAAGGGCGCCGTCGACGCCAATTTCGACGAGATCGAGCGAATTTTCGGCGTGGTTGCCGGAATGTCGCCGGTCCCCGACCTGCTTGTTTTTCCCGAGGGAATGCTGACTGGATACTTCCTCGAAGGCGGGGTCCGGGAGCACGCCGTGAGTGCCGACCAGGTATTCGGCGAGTTGCGCCAGCGACACGCGCGCAGCGGCGCCCCGCCGCTCGAACTCTGTGTCGGATTCTACGAGCAGTTCCAGGATCGGCTTTTCAATTCGGCGGTGTGGGTCTCGCTTGGCGGCGATGATGCGGGCGTGCGCCACGTCCACCGAAAGGTCTTCCTTCCGACCTACGGTGTGTTCGACGAGGAGCGTTTCGTGGAGGCGGGTCACGACGTTCGCGCCTTCGATGCACGAGTGGGGCGGGTTGCGATGCTGGTGTGCGAAGATGCGTGGCATTCGCTGACGGGCACCATCGCCGCCGTGGACGGTGCGCAACTGATCGTCGTGGTCGCCGCGAGCCCGGCGCGCGGACTCGCTCCCGATCCGGAACACCCCGGCACGCCCACGTCGCTGGTGCGGTGGGACCGCGTCGCGGCCGACATGGCGGGCGAACACGGCGTCTTCGTGGTGCTCGCGCAGCTGGTGGGGTTCGAGGGGGGCAAGGGTTTTCCCGGAGGATCGATTGTGGCGGGACCGGCCGGCGACATCATCGCCCGCGCGGCGCTGTTCGAGGACGACCTCCTCGCGGTCCGGATCGAGATGGCCGAGATCGCGCGGGTTCGCGCGGCCACGCCGCTCCTCGCCGATCTCGAGCTCAAGCTGCCGCACCTGCTCGAATCGCTGGACTCGCTGCGTAAGCAGCGCGCCGCCAGTGGGAGAGCGGCGGCGCCCGCGCCGGCGCCCGCGACCTCATTGCCGGCCGCCGCCGCGGACTTGCGCATGAACGCGCCGTCGCTCGCGATTGATGCAGGGCTCACGCGCCGATGGCTGGTGGAATTCCTTCGCGACGAGGTGACCAGGCGGCGGGGATTCAAACGCGTGGTGATCGGCATGTCAGGCGGTATCGACAGTGCGCTCGTGGCGTACCTTGCGGTCGAGGCGTTCGGGCGCGAGAACGTGCTCGGCATCCGGTTGCCGTACCGGGCGTCGAGTCCGGCGTCGCTCGGGCATGCACACCTGGTGACCACCGCGCTGCAGATGGAGGAGCGCACCGTCGACATCACCCCCGCCGTCGACGGCTACGCCGCTGCCGCAGGTGATTGTCCGACCCCGCAACGACTGGGCAATGTGATGGCGCGGATCCGGATGACCGCGCTCTTCGATCTGGGCGCGGCAACCGACGCCATACCGCTTGGCACCGGCAACAAGAGCGAACGGTTGCTCGGGTATTTCACCTGGCATGCAGACGATGCGCCGCCGGTCAATCCGCTCGGCGACCTCTTCAAGACGCAAGTGCGGGCACTCGCCGCCGCTATCGGTGTGCCGCGCGAGATCCTCGACAAGCCGGCAAGCGCCGACCTGATCGAAGGACAGACGGATGAAGGCGACGTGGGGATCAGCTACGATCGCGCGGACCCGATCCTCGAGATGCTGCTGCGCGGACACGCGGAGGCGGCGATCGAGTCGGCCGGGTTTGGCGCGGCCGAGATCGCGCTGGTGCGCAAGCGCCTGGACGGGACACACTGGAAGCGCCGCTTGCCAAGCGTTGCGATGGTGTCGCAGACAGCGATCGGCGAGTACTACCTGAGGCCCGTGGACTACTGATCGGCTCCGGTTCCCATTCTCACGCCTTGCCTCTCACCTCCATCGAGTCGACCATGTCATCGCTCCCCGAATCGCGCCCGATGTCGTTCTCACGCGGTGAGATATCGACGCTGATCATGCCGCACATGGCCAATCTGCTCGGCGACATGTTTGGCGGTGACCTGATGGCGCTGGTCGACCAGGCCGCTGCGATCGCCGCGGTACGACACTCGGGAGGATCGGCCGTCACCGCGTCGATTCACAAGGTCGACTTCCGGGAGCGAATCTCGATCGGCTCGCTCGTTACCTGCCGGTCGACGGTGGACTTCGTCGGCAGTTCATCGATGGACATCACGGTCGAGGTCTACGCCGAAACGCCGAGCACCGGCGAGCGCAAGCACGCCAACACCGCACATGTCGTCTTCGTCGCGATCGACGCGCAGGGCCGGCCAAAACGTGTTCCGCGCCTGGTGGCGAATACCGACGAAGAGAAGAAGCGCTACGCCGCGGCCGAGCTCTATCGTCGGCAGCACGGGCGGTCGTGACACGGGTCGTGGTGGTGCTGGGCGGCGGCGGCGCCAAGACGGCCGCGCACCTCGGCGTCGCGCGGGCATTGCGCGAGGCGAAGATCACGCCGGTTCGCTGGATCGGTACGTCGATGGGCGCCGTGATGGCGGCGGCACTCGCGAGTGGTGAATCGGACGAATCGCTGCTCGAACGAGTGGTCGCCATTCGCCGTGACCAGGTGCTCCGGACGGACTGGAGCGCGGTGGCCCGCGGGATCTGGGCACCGGGGATCATGAAGGCTACGCCGATCCGGCGACTCATCGCGGATCTTGTCCGGGCGCCGTCGTTCGAGTCGCTTGCCACCCCGTGCACGGTGACGGCGGTCGAAGTGGCAACCGGCTGCGAAGTCGCGTTCGGGGCGGACGGCGAGCGCGCGCCGCTGCTGGACGCGCTCGCCGCATCCTGTGCGCTGCCACCGTATTTTCCACCGGCGATCGTCAATGGTCGCGCGTTCTACGACGGCGGACTCCGGTCGCCAGTACCGATTGATCGCGCGGCCGCGCTCGAGTGCCAGTACGTGATTGCCGTGCATACGGCACCGGGACTTGACGAAACGGGGGCGCGCGCCGAAACGCCACCGCCGCTGCTCGGTGCGGCCGATACGGCTATTGGCTGGCTGATGGCCGGGACGGTTGAGCTCCAGCGCGAACGATGGCAGAAGTCGACAGGCCGTCCGCCGCTGATCTGGCTACGCCCGGTAACCGACCGCGGCGCCACATTCGCGGCCGACCGCACTGGCGGATATGCGGAGGCAGGGTACCGCGCGATGAACGACGTACTGGAGGAGCTGAAATGACCGAGACGACAGTGCGTCACTTCACCATTGCACAGGCGAATGCGACACTGCCGCTGGTGCGGCGGATCGTCAACGACCTGCTCGACATGCACCCGCGGTGGCGGGCGGCAGTCACGGCGTTCGAGATCGAGCAGTCGCGGGTGTCGGCAGCTGGGGAAACGCCAGATGCCCGCGCGACCCGGCTCGAGGCCGGCCGGCTGGCAGGCGAAATCGAATCGTGCCTCGAGGAATTCGAGCAGATCGGATGCGTCTTCAAGGGGTTCGATACCGGACTGGTGGATTTCCCCACGACGATCGATGGCCGTGATGTCTACCTCTGCTGGCAGTACGATGAACCGGCAGTGGAGCACTGGCACGAAATCGACGGCGGTTTTGCCGGGCGGCAGCCGATCGATCCCTTTCACTTTCCCGCGAGCGACGCATGAGCGGTGTCTGGTACTTCGTGCACTTCCTGTCGTTTACCCTGTGGCTCGGCGGTGGCCTTGCGGCGATGGTGGCGGGGATCGCGATGAAGCGGATGGACCGCTCAGCGTGGGGTGTGGTCGTCGACGTGCAGGCGGCGATCTACCGGGTGCTGATCGGACCGGGGGCGGTTCTCGTGGTCCTGTCGGGGATCGTGATGACGATGCAGATGTACAGCGCGATGTCGGGCGGGCAGGCCGGCCCCTGGCTGGGCACGATGCAGGGCGCCGGGATTCTCGGCGCCCTGGTCATGTTGCTCGGCGCGATGCCGGCGTCGGCGAAGCTCGCGCGGCTGGAGCCCGTCGGCGCTCACGCTGCCGCATTCGACGCGTTGCGGGTCCGACTGGCGATCACATCGTCGATCGGCGGAACGCTGGGACTGATTGCCCTGCTCGCGGCCGCGTTCTACCGTCGCGTGTGATGCTCTCGCGCCGCGAGTTGCTGGGCGTGGCTGCCGCGATCCCCGGGTTCGCCGGTCTGGCCCGCGCGCGTATCCCAGCGTCGCCTCGCACGGCGATCGTCGGCGGCGCAGCACCCGATGACGAAGCAGCCTGGGAACGGATCACGGGGGAATTCGTGATCGATGGCGTCCACATGAACACCGGCACGTACGGCGCCTGTCCGTTGCCAGTCCTCGATGCGACCATCGAACACATGCGGGCATTCGAGCGAATCATCGGCCAGGAAGGGATCGACTATCCGGCGTTCAAGACGGAGCTCGAGTCGTTCCTTGGCGCGTGGCCGGGGAGCGTGGCCGTGCTGCGCAACACGACCGAGGCGATGAACAACGCGGCGGCCGGAATCGACCTGCATCCTGGCGACGAGATCCTCTCCACCACGCATGAACACATCGGCGGGCGCTGCTGCTGGGAGCTGCTTGCCGCGCGACGGGGTGTCTCGTACCGCACCTTTGCGCCGCCGCTTGATCCCGTCTCGCCGGAGGAACTGCTCGCCGCCTGGCAGTCGCAGGTCACCGCGCGGACGCGGGTGCTGTCGATCTCGCACGTGCTCTTCAGCACCGGCATGATTCAGCCGGTGGCTGAACTGGCGCGCTGGGCGCGGGCACGGCAGATCGTGACGGTGATCGACGGCGCGCATCCGCCCGGCATGCTGGCGGTAAACCTCCAGGCGATCGACGCCGATTTCTACGCGACGTCTACCCACAAATGGCTGCTCGCGCCGAAAGGGACGGGACTGCTCGTGGTACGCCCCGACCGGATGACCACCACATGGCCGCTGATCGGCTCGGGCGACTGGAAGGCGAACGACATCCGTCGCTTCGAGGATGTCGGCACCAGCAACGGCTCACTGGTCGTGGGACTGCGCGCGGCGGTGCGCTTTCAGCAGGCGATCGGGCGCGACGCGATCGAGCGGCGGACGCGGTGGCTGGCGACGCAGCTGTTCGATCAGCTGACAACCCTGCCGCGCGTCAAGCTGGTGTCGCCCCGCGCCGCGGCACTGCGCAGCGCCATCGTGTCGTTCACGATGGATGGCACCTGTCTCTT
>JBEPVV010000129.1:0-5927 GCA_041690795.1 Gemmatimonadota bacterium
CCGGAATCCTTTCGTCGAACGATGCGCAGGGCTGGCTAGTGCTCTTTGCCTTCGATCGGCGGCACCACACCGTCCGTCGGTTTCAAATCACTCGCGACACGAGCGGGCAGTGGCGCGACGAACTGTTCATCGATGGCACGCCGAGCCCCGTCACTGCAGCCACCCGAACGTTGGCAGGCGGAGTCTTCAGTGCGTTGCGCCGGATCGCGCGGCCGTCCATGGCGTTGCCGATCGAGACCGACCCGACCTCCGCTAATGCGTCATCGCGTAGATGAGGTAGTTGACGCCCAGCTTGTACGCCTCGTTGGATTCCGGTATGGGCGTGAAGCCCTGCCCTGAAAATTCCCAGTACTGCGAGACGTCAGTATTGAAGTTGATTACCGCCATCAGCCGCTTCGATGGATCGTTGTCTTCGTAGATCCCCTGCAGGATCGGCCGGCCACGGTCGTAATTCTGGGGGATGATTGCAAGCGAATTGATCTCGTAGAACGAATGGAAGATCGGATCGGTCGGCGAGAGGTCGATCACCCGCGCATCGGGAAGGATGCGCTTCATGTTGGCCGCGAAGTTCTCGTAGCCACCACCGCCCCGGAAGTCGTCGCGGAAATCGTCGAAGATGACGAAACCGCCCTTGAGCAGGTAGCCGCGGAACGCCAGCGCTTCCTTGTCAGTCAGTGTCCAGTAACCAGCTTCGGTCATGTAGGAGAGCGGATACTTGTAGAGTGCCGGGTCGTCGAGGCCGTACACCACACCGGTCTCCAGCCGCGGATGGACGGTGCTCAGCGAATTGAGAATCTGCACCAGGTTGCGTTCAGCGAGGTCGTAGCCATGAGCCCACGCCGGGAGCCCGCGGTAGTAGTAGCCGCCGGGGCTCGTGGTGTAGCTGAGTCGTGCAAACGTGAAACGGCCATCGTACGCCGGATTCTGGAACACCGGGTTCTGGATGATGCCCGGGTTCCGGCCAAAACGCTGGGCGGTGGCCGGACGAGCTGCCACCACCAGCAAGGCTGCGGAACCAAGGAAGAAGGCGGAACGGCGAAACGCACGCATTCTGAATGGTGCACCTGTCGACCTACGTTGCCAACTCTTCAGACCGTTTGCTTACCTCGCGAGTCCGACGTGCAGGTAGCGAGTTCCTTTCGCTGCTCACGACGAGGGTTGCGGGCCGAGCCCACCGCCTCGCCGCATGGCGTATGGCGGGCAGCTACTTACTTCAGAAACATCAATTCCCGGTACGTCGGCATCGGCCACAAGTCGGCCGCTACATGCGTCTCCAGCTCGTCGACCGCTGTGCGCAATGTCGCCATCGCGGGCCGGACTTTCGAGCGGAAGTGGGTCGCGTGGCGCAGCGGATCGGCTTCAGTGTGTGCCGCGCTCTCTTCGACAGCCACCAGCGCCGAGCGCATCGTCGTGACCATCTGGCTGAACGACTCCAGCGACTTCACCGTGTCGTCGCAATCAACGCCGGCGCTCTCGGTCGTGGTGATCGCCGTTGCCAGCAGCGCCTGATGCCGCAACGCGGCGGGCAGGACCATGGTGCGCGCGATGACCACCATCATCTCCGCTTCGATCTCAAGCTGCTTGACGTACTTCTCGACCGCAATGTGGTATCGCGATTCCACCTCGGCTTTGGTCAGCACGCCGTACTTCTTGAAGAGCTCGATTGTCTTCTTCGCCTTCAGCACCGGAAACGCATCAACCGAATCGCGCAGGTGCGGCAGGCCCCGGCGTTCGGCTTCGGCGTGCCAGTCGGCAGAATAGCCGTCGCCGTCGAACACTACGCGTTTGTGGTCCTTGACCACCTTCTTGAGCACGGCGAGCACCGCGGTCTGCAGCTTGGCCGGCGTGGGGTTGCTGCCGGCGGCGCGTTCCAGCTCGGTCGCGACGTAGTCGAGCGATTCTGCCGCGATCACGTTGAACACCGTGGTGGGCCACGCCACCGAGGCCGTCGAGCCGACGGCGCGGAACTCGAACTTGTTGCCGGTGAAGGCGAAGGGCGACGTACGATTGCGGTCGCCTGAATGCCGCGGAAGCTGCGGCAACGTCAGGGCGCCGAGGTCGAGCGTGCCGCCCTTGATCGTGCGCTTGGGCAGCCCCTGCTCTATCTGGGAGAGAATATCCGACAGCATGTCGCCGAGAAAGATCGAGATGATCGCCGGCGGCGCTTCATTGGCCCCGAGCCGGTGGTCGTTGCCGGCGGCGGCGATCGAGGCGCGGAGCAGGTCGGCGTGCATGTCGACGCCGCGGATCACCGCGCAGAGGAAGGTCAGGAACTGCATGTTGGTGTGGGTGTCGTCCTGTGGATCGAGCAGGTTGACGCCAGTGTCGGTCGCCATCGACCAGTTGTTGTGCTTGCCGCTGCCGTTGACGCCGGCAAAAGGCTTCTCGTGCAGCAGGGCCTTCAGGCCGTGGCGGTCGGCCACGCGCCGGAGGATCTCCATCAGCACCATCTGGTGATCGCTGGCGATATGCGCCGTCTCGAAGAGCGGCGCCACCTCGAATTGCAGCGGTGCCACTTCGTTGTGCCGCGTCTTGACGGGCACCCCGACGCGGAACAGCTCTTCCTCCGCCTCCGCCATGAAGTTGAGCACGCGCGCCGGGATGGCACCGAAGTAGTGATCCTCCAGCTGCTGTCCCTTGGGTGGCCGGGCACCAAAGAGCGTCCGCTCGCAGGTCATCAGGTCGGGACGCCGGTGAAAACCTTCCTTGTCGATCAGGAAGTACTCCTGCTCGGGTCCCAGGGTCGTCTGCACGCGGGTCACTCCGCCGTCGGTGCCGAAGAGCTTGAGCACGCGCATTGCCTGCTTGCTCAGCGTATCCATCGACCGAAGCAGCGGGATCTTGGTGTCGAGCGCCTCGCCAGTCCACGACACAAAGCCCGTGGGAATGCAGAGGGTGACGGCGTTGCCGTTGCGATTCAGGAAGGCCGGCGAGGTCGGATCCCAGGCGGTATAGCCGCGCGCTTCGAACGTTCCGCGCAGGCCTCCCGAGGGAAACGATGACGCGTCAGGCTCGCTCTGCGTCAGGTCCGATCCCGAAAAATTGTAGATCACCCCGCCCATCCCGTCGGGCGAGACCAGTGAGTCGTGCTTCTCGGCCGTGAGACCGGTCAGCGGCTGGAACCAGTGAGTGAAGTGAGTGGCGCCACGTTCCACTGCCCAGTCCTTCATCGACGCGGCCACGACATCGGCGATGCGCGGGTCGAGCGGCTCGCCGTAGTCGATGGTGCGCAGCAGCGACTTGTAGACGGCCTTGGGCAGCCGCTTCTGCATCACATGCTTGGAAAAGGTGTCGACCCCGAAGAGTTCGTCGACACGGCCGGCGGCGGGCGGAGCGAAGTCAGGCACGGGCACTGGTCCTTGGCTGGAGATGGTCGGCACGAAGGACGCAAAGTACCGCGGCGGCGCGCGGGCGCAATAGATCGTTGTCTAGCTTACGAAATCAGGCAATGGCGCTACAGAAGGGTTACAGCGGCAGTGATTGAATATCCAAGATTTTGTTAGCTGTCTATTTAGTTGCTTCCCGCTCGCCTTTGCCTATCCCTCCAGCGCCCACCTCGCCAGCGGCACTGCCAGTCCCCCGGCCTGCATCGCCTTGAGCAGGAACGGCACCGGCTCGCCGCCCACTTCGGCGTACCACGCCTGCCACGCCTCGTGCGACAGCGCGGCAGCCAGTGCATGCAGCGGATCGGCGACGATGTTACTGATCACGCCGCGCGCCTCGGGCGCGCTCAGCCCCGCGATCTCCTCGGTCCGCGCCATCAGGTCATCCGGATTGGCGACACGCGCGTGCAACAGGAGGTCGGCTTCGGCCGCGGCGCTCTCGCGGAGCGCCAGAAACGACATCATCACCCGCCGCTCGGGGAGCCCGAAGACGTCAGTGCCGCGGAGCAGTGCGGCGACGGTGCGGCCCCAGCCATCGAGGAGCCCAGGTCCGCGCAGCAGGCGGCGAACGGGACGCGGATTGGCAGCCTTGGCCGCGCGCATCATCCGCGCCGCGTGATCGCGCACGGCGTAGGCTGCCATCGACCAGCCGTCTTCGGCGTCGACCGGCGCATCGGGTGCCTCGGCATCTGGCACCGGCAGCCCCAGCGCCCGCATCTCGTCGCCGACGCGACGCCACTCATCGAACCAGAAATCATTGAAGATGTCCGACGACGGCAGCGCCTCGCGCATCAGTTGCTGTGCGCACGCCAGCGGATCGGATGAGTCGAGTTCGTGTGCCGCACTCGACAGCGAACGTTCGACACCCACGCGCCGCAGCTCGAGCAATCGCAGCGTGCCCTTGTGGCCGAGCGGTTCGCTGACCAGCGTCGCGAGTCGCTCCTCGACCTGCTTTTCACCGAAGCCGTACTGACCGCCGAGGCGTGCCGGTCGGTCGAGCCATTCGCGATGATCAGCAATCGCCACCAGTGCCGGCTGCACCGTCACGTCATCGAGGCGTTCCGACGCCATGTCGAGCGCGCCCTGGTCGAAGAGGTCGGCCTCGATCCGCGCCCCGAAGACGAGCAGCTCTGGCGCCGGACGTTCGTCTTCGCGCAGCGTCGCGAGGAAGGCGGGAAACGCGGCGATCCGCTCACGCAGCGCGGCTTCAGCTTCAGCGTCGAAGTCCTCGCCCATCAGCCCCATCAACGCGCTGTTGAGATGGCGCAGCGGCAGCGCAGGGTTCGACTCCTCGCCGTTGGCCGTTCCGCTGGCGCGGACCACGTCGGCGCGGATGGTGTCGATCAGCATGGTGCGATCGACTTCGTCGTCGCGCTCGTCGACGTCCTCGAGGTCTTCCAGTGCGTTGGCGATGCTCCGCAACGCGGTGAGGTGCGCCCGCGCCGACGCCGGGTCGAAGCGTCCCAGTCGATGGGCAATCTCCGGCGGCGCCTCGTCGCAATAGCGCATCGGGTCCATGTGCCGCGCCAAGTCGAGGTACGACGCCAGCAGCGCTTCGATCGCCCTCATGCGCGCCCCGTGAGCTCGGTATGGGCGCCGAAGGTGCCAGAGCCGGTGAAGTCGGTAATGCGCACCCGCTCACCCAGCATGGCATGCGTCAGCGTCGAGCGCTCGATGGTGCACCCGGCGGCCACGATCGCATGGGCCACCGCCGCGTCGCGCACGACACACCCTTCTTCCAGCGTCACATTGGGGCCGATGGTGCATCGCTCCAGCGTGCAGTTGCCCTCGATCAGCACCGGCTCGACCAGCCGCACGTCATCGCCCACGGCGGGATGCTTCGCCGCACCGTGCTGCAGCAGAATACCGTTGGTTTCGAGCGTAGTTTCCAGCTGGCCGCAATCGTACCAGCCACCGACTTCCGCGGTGAGAATCTTCTTCCCTTCGTCGATCATGTGCTGGAAGGCATCGGTGAGGTAGAACTCGCCCTTGTGCGCCGGCGACGCGAGTACATGATCGATCCCGCGCCACAGCGCTTCCACATCGCGTACATAGTAGAGCCCGATGTTGGCCAGCTTGGAGATCGGCTCGCTCGGCTTCTCCACGATCTTCGTCATGTAGCCCTGCGAATCGGTGACGACCACGCCGTAGCGTTGGTAATCGTCAACTTCCTTCGCCCAGATGATGCCGTCGGCGTCAGTGGTCTCGGCCAGCGACAGATCGGCCTCGAACACCGTGTCGACGAAGATGATCATCACCGGGCCCTTCACGAACGGCCGCGCCAGGTTGATGGCGCCGGCGGTGCCGTCCTGCACCTTCTGCTCAATGAAGCGCGACGGCGCCGTGTAGTTGGCGCGGCAATAGCGCTCGACCTGGTCCTTCAGGTGGCCGGTGATGAAGATCAGTTCGTCGACCTGGATCGCCTTGAGGCGATCCATCACCCAGTCCATCACGGGACGACCGGCGACCTTGAGCATCGGCTTGGGGATGAGATGCGTGTGCGGGCGGAGCCGCGTGCCTTTTCCAGCGAGCGGGATGATGACC
>JBEPVV010000130.1:0-5920 GCA_041690795.1 Gemmatimonadota bacterium
GGCCAGTGCGACCGGCAGCACGGCGATGGGCGCGCGCCAGAGCGCGCGGATGGCTGACGTCGCCTGATCCCATTCTTCACTCGCCAGCGGCGAAATCAGCGAGAGCTGAACCTCGCCGGGATGGGCGCGTGCGGCGCGAAGTGCGACGACCAGCGCGGCCGAGAGCGAGCCGCGCGATGGCGACCGTATCAGTGAGTCAAGAACGCTGCGATCGGCAATGGTACCGTCAGCGCCGAAGGCAACGAGCAGATCGCCCGGTCGCAGCACCGTCCGGGCGCGCGTCGCGGCCTCGGCGGGGTTCGCGACCGCGCGTGATCGGTCGAGCATGACAATTCTGATCATGGTGGTGCGGGTGTTCCACACCGGCGATGCGATGGCGGCACCGAGCAGCAGGACGATGGCGACCCGCAGACCCAGCAGGATGAGATCGCGGGCCCGGCGCGACCATGCCGGCGCCAGCGCCGCCGCCGCGGGGATGAAACGCGACGTCGGGAAGATCGTTGCTCGCAGACGGTCGCGAGTAAGGAAGTGCAGCGCCGTAACGGCCACAGCAACGGCGACGGCCGCAGCGAACGCCCAGGGCGTGATGAAGTTCAACGGGATGCAGTTCCAGCGTGTGCGCTCGCCGACACCAGGCGGCGGACCGCGCGCGCGGCTGGCTCTCCTGTCGTTGCCTCGAGGAAATGTGCCCCTGCGTCACGCCACGCGCGCGCCTGCACCGCGCGCCATTCGGCGAACCCGCGGCGGTACGACGCGAGATTGTCGGCATGCAACAGGCGCGGCGCTTCCGGTCGCTCCGGGTCGACGCCATGCATTGCGCGCGCTGCGGGGCCAAGCTCCTCATCGGCGATGATCTCCACGACGTGGATCTCGCTGCCCGTCGCCGACAGGGCGGTCGCCGCGCGCCACGTTTCGTCACCGCACTCGAGCAGGTCGCTCAAGACCACCACTCGCGACCGGGCGCGAATCCCCTGCATCGCGATCGCGAGCGGTGCATCGCCGCCCGGTGCAACCTGGGCCAGGCGCCGGACGCACGACGCCACCACATCGCGACGGCTCACGGCGGGGAAATCACGTACGCGACCGTCGACGGCAATGCGGAGCCCGACGCGATCGCCGCTCGCCTGCACGATGCTCGCCAGCGCGACGACGAGTTCACATGTCCGCGCCCACTTGTCGAAACCCGGCTCGGGAAAGGCCATCGAGGCTGACGCGTCGATGATGAAGACCGTGGACAGTGTTGCACGCTCGGTGGTGACGCGAAGGACCGCGCGATCGGTGCGGGCCAGCACCTTCCAGTCGAGGCGCCGCCGGTCGTCGCCCTGCCGGAACGCGCGGTATTCGCTGAACTCTGCCGAGGTGCCGCGCAGCGCCGAACGATGGGACCCGACCATCGCCGCCCCGACCGGTCGGCGTGCCGGCCATGAGAGTCCGCGGACGGCGTCGAGAAGAGGACCGTAGCCGGGCGGCGACACGCAGCCTAGAGGGCGATCCGGCTGGACGCGGGGAGAACGCGCGCCAGCAGTTCGTCGATGACCTGTTCGGGTGTGATTCCATCCGCTTCAGCCGCAAAGTTCGGCAGCACGCGATGGCGGAACACCGGATGTGCAACGCGGCGGATATCATCGGGTGAAACTGCGGCGCGTCCGTCCAGCAGCGCGTGAGCCTTGGCGCCGAGAACCAGGGCCTGGCCGGCTCGCGGACCGGCTCCCCAGCGGACGTACCGGCGGATCATTTCTGGAGCACTCGGATCGTCAGGCCGGGTGGCACGCGCCAGGGCAGCGGCGAAGCGCAGCGCCGGCTCGGCGGCCGGGACGTCACGCGTCATCCGCTGGAGCGCAATGGCCTGATCCGCCTCGAGCACTGGCGTCAGCGGCGCGGGCGCGCGCCCAGTCGTCGCACCGAGCATGGCAATCTCGTCACGCTCGCTCGGATAGCCGATCCGGATATCGAAGAGAAAGCGATCGAGTTGTGCTTCCGGCAGAGGATAGGTGCCTTCCTGCTCGATCGGATTCTGCGTCGCGAGCACGAAGAACGGCTCCGGCAGCGGCATCGTCACGCCCGCAGCCGTCACTGAGTGCTCCTGCATTGCTTCCAGTAGTGCGGCTTGCGTGCGCGGCGGCGTGCGGTTGATCTCGTCGGCGAGGACAATGTTCGCGAAGATCGGCCCGCGCACAAAGCGGAATTCTCGCGCTCCGGTCGCGAGGTTCTCTTCCATGATCTCGGTGCCGGTGATATCGCTCGGCACCAGGTCGGGAGTGAACTGGACCCGGCGGAAGTCCAGCCGCATCGCCTCGGCGACCGATCGGATCAGCAACGTCTTCGCCAGGCCAGGGACACCGACGAGCAGCACGTGGCCGCCAGCCATCAACGCCATGAGCAGTTCGTCGACGACTCGCTCCTGCCCCAGGATTCGCGAGGCGACCTGCTGGCGAAGGCGGTTGACCGCCGACAGCAGTGACGACGTGTCGTGCTCGACCACCGAAGATGTCACGGGTGCCATCCTACCCTTCGATCAGCGCACCGAGCGCTGACCAGTCACCCTTCTGCCGGTCGCAGACGATCTTGAGCGTCGCCAGGATCGGCACGGCGAGAAACGCGCCGATGACTCCCCAGACCAGCCACCAGATCATGACGCTGATCAGGATCGCCGCGGGGTTGAGCTTGAGCACGCGACCGTAGGTGACTGGACTCACGAGACTGTTCTGCACCGTGGTCACCAGAATGTAGATCACCGGCGCCAGCAGCAGGCTCGGACCACCGCTCGAACCGGCCAGACCGACCAGCGTCAGCAGCGCGACCATCGTGGCGCCGCCAAGATATGGAAAGAACTCGGCAACGAAGGCCATGGCGCCCCAGACGAGTGGTACCGGCATGCCGATCAGCATCATCGCGATGGTGATGACCGTGCCCTGGACCAGGTTGATCAGCGCGAGCAGCGAGAGATACCGCGAAATCACGCCGCCTACTTCATCGCCGACGTCGACGAGCGCCCGAGCAGCGGGCGACTCGCGCGCCTTCTTCGTCAACCGGTCTCGAACATCGGTGCCTGCCGCGAGAAAGAAGGCCAGGAGCAGGATGATCTCGACCATGGTGCTGACGAAGCCTGCTGCCGTGCCGAAGACGAGGCGAATCACTGGCAGGGCGCCACTGACGGCGCTCGATCCGTCGCTGCCGCTCCCGGCGGCGGAGGTCGCGGGCTTCGCCGGGGCCGGCTTCGGAGATGGAGCGCGCGACGCCGATGTGTCAGCGTTCCGGCGGGTGGAGTCCGCTGCGCGGCGCCCGGAGTCGCCGGTGACCGGCGCGGCAATCTTGGTGATCGCGGTGGCGATGCCGGCCCCGACCCCATCGAGCGGCCGGGGGAGCGAGCGGAACTTGGTGCTCGCCGTCGCGGCAACAGTTGGCAGTTGCTCCGCAAATCCCTGTACAGCGGGCGTCAGCACGAAGCCGATGCCCCAGAGCGCGATCAGGCCGGTGAAGATGACCATCGCTGCACCGGCCGGCGCAGGGATACGCCATTGCTCGAGCCGGCGCACGACCGGGCGCAGCATGGTTGCGAAGACGAAGGCGAGCGCGACGGGAACAAAGACCTCTCGGCCGAGAAAGAGGAGTGCGATGGCAGCCGCGAGATTGATCAGCATGAAGAATTACCGGAAGCAGGAGGCACAACGAGCTCGATGATACCCTGCGGAGCCGCCCGCGCCAACGGGCACCGACGTGCGCCACGCGGACGCGCCGAAGGGGGTCCGTCCGCGAGGCCGGTTCCCCCTTCGCGCCGGGCTTTCACCCGGATCCTGCATTGTCCCGTTTCGCTACGCTCTTTCTCTGTTCTCTTCGTGTTCAGTGTCCCAGCTCAGCCGCACTCACTGAAGCCACAGACATGACACTTCGCGCAGCCCTCGGCGTACTCCAGCTGCGAGCCGCAATCGGGGCACGCGCCGCCGAGCGTGTTGCTCACGCCGCCGAGTATCATCTGGTCTGCTTCGTTGACGACCAGCACCGGCGGCTGGAGTGCATCGGCAGTCGCGGGCAAATCCGTACTGAGCAATTCCTGCTGCACACCCTGCTTGTCGGCCGTGTACTTCTCCAGCGCGATGCCCACCGCATCCGGCACCGACATCACCTTGTGCGGCCCAAGCCCGATGGCGCGATCCGACGAAATCCCGCGCAGCTGGCGGTGAATGGCCTTGAGCGGAATTCCTGACCGCAACGCCAGCGAAATCAGTCGTCCCACCGCTTCCACGTCGGCCATCAGTGCACCGCCGGCCTTGCCGAGCGACATGAAGACTTCGAACGGTTGCCCCTTGTCGTCCTCGGTGATGGTGACGTAGAGATCGCCGAGTGGAGTCGGGATGCGCCGCGTCGAGCCCCGCAACAGCTCCGGGCGCGAGCGCTTCTGCCGCCGCTGCAGGTTTTCGCTCTCCAGCTCGTGCACCATCTGCTTCAGCTGCGCGATCTCCATGTCTTTTTCTGCCAGCTGTGACACCAGGTCGGCGTTGGCCTCGCGCGCTGATGGCGCATCCAGCGCGGCATCGCCGTGCATCACCAGGTCGGCGCGCGCTTCGGACTGGCCTGTCGAGGTGGCCTGGTCGTGCACCTTCTTCGCGGTCGAACCGGTCGACAGCACCTGCATGTCGCGCGAGCCGTCGCGATAGACGGTGACGCCCTTGCAGCCAAGCTCGAAGGCCATGCGGTAAATCTCTTCGACGTATTCCTCGGTCGCCTCGTTGGCGAAGTTGCAGGTCTTGGAGATCGCTGAGTCGTTGTGTTCCTGGAACGCCGCCTGCATGCGGATGTGCCACTCCGGCGCAATCTGGTTGGCGGTGACGAAGACCCGCTGCCAGCGCGCCGGAACTTCGTCGAAGTTGATGTGCCCGTGCTCGGCGATCCGGCGCACGAGCTCTTCGCTGTACCAGCCCTCGCGGCGCGCGATGGCGACGAAGTCGTCGTTGACGTCCGGCATCAGGACCCCTGCCTGGTTGCGCAGGAAGGCCACGGCAAAGAGCGGCTCGATCCCCGACGAACAGCTGGCGATGATCGAGATGGTTCCGGTGGGCGCGACGGTGGTGACGTTGCAGTTGCGCAACTTGCGCATCGGCCGGATGCGTTCACCGCTGGCGTCACGCGCACAGCTGGCATCGGGGCCCCAGATACTCTTTTCCCACTCGGGAAAGACACCGCGCAGCGTGGCGAGGCGTTCGGATTCGTTCTTCGCTTCGTCGTCGACGAACTGCTGGAGCTTGCGGCCCAGGTCCACTGCAGCCTCGGAGTCGTACGGGACACCGACGCGAATGAAGAGATCAGCGAGTCCCATGACGCCCAGCCCGATGCGGCGGATCCGCTGTGCCAGCGCGGTGATCTCCGGGAGCGGATAGTTGTTTGCATCGATGACGTTTTCAAGAAAATGCGTGCTGAGATGGACGGCGCCGCGGAGCCCATCCCAGTCGATATCGCTGGTCGCGTTGACGAACGCGCCCAGGTTGATCGAGCCGAGGTTGCAGACGTCGTACGGCAGCAGCGGCTGCTCGCCGCAGGGATTGGTGGCTTCGTAGGAGCCGAGGTGCGGCACCGGATTGTAGTGATTGGCGCGATCGATGAAGAACACCCCGGGCTCGCCGGTCTTCCAGGCGCCGTGCACGATCTTCTGCCAGATCACCGAGGCCTGCATGGTGCCGACCGCGGCATGCGTGCGCGGATCGATCAGGTCGTACTCGCCGTTGTCTGCGAGCGCCGCCATGAACGCGTCAGTGATCGCGACCGAGATGTTGAAGTTGGTGATTTTGGTCGTGTCGCTCTTGCAGTCGATGAAATCGAGGATGTCGGGATGATCGACGCGCAGGATTCCCATGTTGGCGCCGCGGCGCGTGCCGCCCTGCTTCACCGCGTCGGTCTACGAATCGTACAGCGACATGATCTATAC
>JBEPVV010000131.1:0-5912 GCA_041690795.1 Gemmatimonadota bacterium
GTATAAGAGACAGTCACCACCTTCGGCAGGTCATCGTGCACCGCGTCGCGGAAGGCGAACGACGCATCGCGACGATCGATTCCCCAGCCGGTGAGTATCCGCGCGACCGCGATCACGTCCTGCTGCGTGTAGCCGCCGTCGACGCCGAGGGTGTGAAGTTCCATGAGTTCGCGAGCGTAGTTCTCGTTCAACCCGCGCGGCGCCTTCGCGGCCGCGGGCGCGACGGCGCCGCCTGGCGCTGCGCCATTGACCGGGACCAGCCCGCGACGGGGATTGGGAAAGCGCGCCGCGCCCGGCCGCAGCAAGGCATTTCTTCCGCGGGCGCGCCCGGCAACGGCGGTGCGGGCACTGCTGCCGTCGGCGACGCTTTCGGCATTGTCGAGATAGAAGAGCATCGCCGGGCTCTTCGCCGTCGCAATCAACAGATCTTCGAACTTGCCGAGCGCGTGACCGCGGATCGTCGATGCGAGGTAGTCGGCGAAATAGGCGCGATCCTGGCCCTTGTTCATGTAGACATTGAAATGATTGGTCCAGAAGTCGACCAGGATCTCGTCGAGCTGGCGGTCGGAGTCTACCGCCCGGACCACGGTCACTGCTTCGAGCTCGCCCAGCAAGTTCTGCAGGCTGCGCTTGTTTTCCTTCTGCTCAGCCCGAATGTCGTCGACCATGCGCTGACGCGCCATCGAGTCGCCGGAGGACTGCGCGCGCGCGGCGCGCAGCTGGTTGTTGCGCTGCATTTCCTGCATGTCGGAGATCGAAACGTGGAGCACGTCGAAGCTGCGCTCGATACTGGCCAGCGCCGGATCATCTGGATCGCCGAAGCCGAGTTGCCGGTCAGCCCACTTGAGAACCCCTTGGCGAGCGACGGTATCGATCTGCCCGGCGGTGGCACCGTAGGCGAGCCGATTCAGTGCGTGACGAGCTGAATCGTGCGGGCTCATCATGCCCTGCGCGGAGGCGCCCTGGGCGAGAAGACAGGCGATCACGATCGCTGGGCCGAAACGGTTCATCGTCATGCTCCTGTGACGCGGTCGGCGTCCGGGCGTTAGGGCCAGTTCCGTTGCGCCGGGGGGCGCCAGTATTCTTGTTCCGCCAGATCTCTCATCGCGCGAGCTGAATATTCGAGACCGCCCCGTACGCATGCTGTGGTCAGCGGCCCTGCTGGTGTCGGTCCTCAGCGGCTGTACGCTTCTGGGCACCCTCCCGTACGACCCGATGGAAACGCCGCCAGATCCGGAAGGAAGCCGGCTCAAGCCCAGCGTTGGATGGCTGGGAACCCATGGGTCCGAGGCACCAGGTCCGCCTGACGGCTCAGTGGCCGTCGAGGTGGTTCACATCGAGGGCCGGACCTATCTGCAGCAGGTACGACACATCCGGAACGGCGACGCCTGGTACGGAGACTCCATTCTACTGTATCGGTCCACGCTGCGCCCCTTTGCAACGTGGCGCTGGACGGCACGCGGCACGTACGTCACCCGCTATAACAACAGAGTGGTCGAACGGGTGTTCGAGCCGCTGCGTGGGCCAGCACGCCGGTCGATCGAAACGATGGATATCACGCCGTACTCCGCGCTGGGGATGGAACTGCTCGTAGCAGCCTTGCCGCTGGGCGAGGGCTATCATGGGATGATCCCCGTGGCGGTCGATACCGTGGCGCGAGGCTGGAGCTGGCTGCATTTCGAAGTCGAGACGGAGCGCTCGATCCGCGAGCGTCCGGATCAGCTCGACCGCGAAACCTGGATCGTCGATTGTGATATCGGTCCCGAGAAGACGCGGCTGTTCATCGTGACCGAAGGCCGCTCGGTCCGGCGCATGCAACGACTCGGCCCCGGCAACGAAGTGCTCAGCGAAGTGCACCGGACGCTGCTGGGCGGCGGAGCCCGCAAGCCCGCCAACTAGCGTCAGGCCAGCAACGCTCCTTCCAGCGTCGTGATGGCGCGACCGGTCAGCTCGACCCGGTCGCCGCGAATCCCGCATCGTACCATGCCCCCGCGCGCCGACGCCTGATAGCCGGTGAGATCGGCGCGCCCGGTCACGCCGTGCCAGTACGGTGCGAGCGCGCAATGGGCTGAGCCGGTGACAGGATCTTCGGGAACCCCGAGGGCCGGAAAGAAACAGCGCGATACGAAATCGACTCCAGGTTGATCGCCCGCAGCGGTGACGAGAACGCCGCGAACATCCCACGCGGCAATCGCCGCAAGGTCGGGCGCGAGCGCCCTCACCACCGCGCCGTCGTCCAGGACGCAGAGGAGATCAAAACTCCCGCGAAGCACCTCGCGGGGGGCCGCGCCCAGCACCGATTCCAGATTGTCCGGCGCGGCGGCAGCGCTCGACCGGATGGCGGGGAAGTCCAGCGTGATCGCGCCGTCATCGAGACGTGTCGCCGTCAGTCGACCACTGCGGGTGTCGAACTGAGCCGGGGCCGCCGGATCGAGGGCACCGGTTTCCCAGAGAAAGTGGGCGCTTGCGAGCGTCGCGTGGCCGCAGAGATCCACTTCACTCGCCGGCGTGAACCATCGCAACGAAAACGCGCTGTCTGCACGGTCGAGGAACGCCGTCTCCGCCTGATTCATCTCCATCGCAACGCGCTGCATCCAGCGGTCCGGTCGCGGACCATCGAGCAACACGACCGCCGCTGGATTTCCGGTGAATGCACCGTCGGAGAACGCGTCGATCAGGTGCAGCGGCAGGCTCACTTCGCCTTCGAGGCCAGCCAGAGAGTGCGGAAAGCCAACTGTTCGGCGGACGGCGTGCGTCCGGCTTCTTCGAAGGTCACTGTTTGCAGTGCTGGATTCTCGGCGATGGTGATGGTCGTGGTTCGCTGGCCGCCATTGCCGGTGAAGGCCACGGCGATGCGATCGCCTGGCTTGTGGGCCGCGACCACGGCTGCAAAATCCGCGGCAGTGGCAATCGCCTTGCCGTCGACAGTGTCGATCAGGTCGCCAGCGTCGAGACCGGCCTGATACAGCGGGGTTCCCGCCTGCGATGCGACAACACGCGCCGGCGGCGCCGGCGTGTCGGCAGCAGGAGCGCCGCCGCGACCACCTCGACCGCCGAAGTTCGCAGCGCGCGCGCCGATGAATCCGCCGACCCACGGCTGGCCGGGCGACACCTTGCGGAGCACGATGCCGGCGCGCTCGAGGAGCGGCGCGTAATCCGGCAGCTCATTGCCCTCGACGTAGCGAGCCCAGAAATCGGTGGCCCATGCCGAATCGCCCGACGTGGTGATCAGCGCGTGCCGTGCATCGTGCATCGAGTAGGGGATTTCCGGCTTGCCATGATTCAGCCACATGCTCCGCATGAAATCGTCGAGCGACCTGCCGTGGGCTCGCAGCGAAAAATCGAGCGCGATGGCGATGCCGGCGCCGTAGGTGTAATAGGAGATGAAGGTGTTGGGGTCGGGGGCGTCGGCCGCCGCCGCGCCGTCGCGGAACGGCGCCTGCTGGCTCATGCCGATCGGCCCGAAGTAGAGGCGGCCAGGATTGTTGGCGACGGCGTTGATCGTTCCACCGATTCCACGAATCACCGTCTCCGCCGTGCCGACGCCCGCCCGCTCTTCCAGCAGCGGCCCGTAGTACTGGGTGAATCCTTCGGCGATCCAGAGTCCGTCCGTCATGTTGGCGCGATCATAATCGAACGGCTCGAGGCCGCGCGGGCGGATCCGCTTGACGTTCCACGAGTGGAAGTACTCGTGCGACAGCGTGCCCAGGCCGCGGGCGCCATCGCCATCCATGCTGCCGCCGCTCACGCTGGTGGAGTTGCGGTGTTCCATCCCGTCACCACCACAATCGGTGCGGTAGCAGGCGACGAAGGTGTAGGTGCCGAAGTCGAAGGCCGGAAACTCACCGTACACTGCGCCTGCTTCGTGGACGATCTTCCGGGCGCCGTCGGTGTATGCGTCGATCGCCTTCGCCGCGGTCGGGTCGTCGAGCGCCACGCGCCACGTCTGCTTGCGGCCATCGTGTGTCTCGGTCCACTCCCGCCACTCGATCGCGCCGATGTGGGTCGGCGAGTCGAACAGGTACTGCATTCCCGGCGCAGTGAAGACCTCGGCGTCCTTCGTCGGCGCCAGCTGTGTCGCAATCGTCCAGCGTGGATCGGGGCGGTGGAAGGTGACGCGAATCGGCCGCGCTTCGAGTGACTTCACGTAGACGAAGGTGCCCTGCGGCTGGATGTGCTCCTGGTCGATGTTGAACCCGGAGTAGGTACCGTTACCGACGTCGGCGAAGACCACGTACTTGAGGGTGACCGTTCCGCCGTGGCCGGTCACCGTCCAGCTGTACGGATCAGTGTGCACCACGCTGAGTGCCTTGCCCGCCGCGTTGATCGCTGTGACCGAGTGGACGTTCTTCGCATACTCGGTGAGCGCATAGCGCCCGGTCGACGATCGCGTCATCCGGATGTTGACCGGCCCCGGCGGCAGCGCCGTGAATGTTGCCGACACCACCGCTTCGTGATGCGCCGCGTTGGGAAAGGCGATGTCGTAGACGATCGTGGGCCCCTTGTTGCAGCAGGCGACCGGCCGGAGTTGCGCCGACAATGGCGCCGCTGCGAGGACGAGCAGGGCGGGAAAGGCGAGGACGCGCATGAGAGTCGCTTGGTTGGAGACGCCGGAAAGTAAGGCGCCGGACGGCGGGCAGAAACTCCTCTCGCCTTTCGCCTCTCAGCTCAGTCTCCCGCAATCACCTCGGCGTAATGGCACGCGACATCCCGACCATCGACTTCGCGCAGGCGCGGACGTTCCGCGCTGCAGCGTTGATCCTTCAGCGGATGGAAGCACCGCGTCACGAACGGGCAGCCGGGCGGCGGTGCGGCAGGCGACGGTGGTTCGCCGACGAGAATGATGCGCGCCCGCGACTTCGTCGGGTCCGGTTCGGGCACGGCGGAGACGAGTGCCTGGGTGTAGGGATGGCGCGGTGCGTCGATCACGGTGCGCGCGGCGCCGATCTCGACGATGGTGCCGAGGTACATCACCGCGACCCGGTGGGCGATCTGCCGGACAAGCGCCACGTCGTGGGCGATGAAGAGGTAGGCAAGCCCGCGCTGGTCACGCAGGTCGAGCAGCAGGTTGAGCACCTGCGCTTGCACTGAAACATCGAGCGCCGACACCGGCTCGTCGCAGACGATGAACGATGGCTCGACGGCGAGTGCCCGCGCGATGCCGATGCGCTGGCGCTGCCCACCCGAGAATTCGTGCGGATACTTGCGCGCGTACGATGCGTCCAGCCCGACCTCTTCGAGCAGCTCGGCGACCCGTCCGGCAATCTCCTTGCGCGGCAGCAGGCGATGGATCTCCAGACCTTCGGCCACCGATGCACCCACGGTGCGCCGCGGATTGAGTGACGCGAACGGATCCTGGAACACGATCTGCATTCGCCGGCGCAGCGCGCGAAGCTCGCGCGCCGTCAGTTCTGCGAGATCGGAACCGTCGAAGCGCACCACACCGGCCGTGGGAAGCTCGAGCCGCAGGATGGTGCGGCCGACCGTCGTCTTCCCGCTGCCCGATTCGCCGACCAGGCCGAGCGTTTCGCCTGGCGCGATCGCGAAGGAAACGTTGTCGACCGCCTTGACCACGCGGCGATTGCGCTCGAGCAGGCCGCCGGCCGGGTAATATTTGACCAGGCCTTCGACAGCGAGCAGCGCGTCGGTCACGTCGTGGCTCCGCGTGCGACCCAGCAAGCGGCCAGATGATCGGGCTCGACCGGATCGAGCGGCGGGCGCTCGCTGACGCAGCGCGGAATGGCGACGGGACATCGCGGATTGAAGCGGCACCCGGCAGGCCATTGATCGGGTCGAGGGACCGTGCCGCGAATGGGGGTCAGTCGGGTAGTCGGCCATCGTGTCGGGCCACACCGGCACGCCCATCGATTCGTAGGCGCCGAGATTTCGGTTGGCGTTGATCATCACCTCGC
>JBEPVV010000132.1:0-5840 GCA_041690795.1 Gemmatimonadota bacterium
CGTACGCCCGGCCGGCGTGGGTCAACGGTGCTGCCGGGCTCGCCATCGTGGCACTGGTGGCCAGCGTGGTGATATCGCTCCAGGCAGCACGCCACGCCCGCTCCGAGCAGGCGAAGGCGGCGCAGACCAATACGTTCTTGCGTGGACTGCTGGCGTCGGTTCATCCGGAGACTGGCCGCCGCGATGCGCAGGTCTCGGACGTGCTCGACGTGGCGGCACACCGGATCGAACAGGAGTTCGCGACTGAGCCTGATGTACGCGCCGATCTCGAAACGGTGATCGCGGACAGCTACGAGGGACTCGGCCGCTATGACGAGGCCGAGCGGCTCTTCAAGGCAAGCCTCCTGCTGCGGCAGCAAGCGCACGGCACCGAGAGCCCGTCGGCGATTGTCGGATTGAGTCTTCTGGGACAGCTCTACCTCGATCGGGGCGTGCTCGACAGCGCGGACCAGCTCTTTCATCGTGCGCTGGCACTGCATCAGGCACACGACACGCGCCCTGATTCGCTCTACGCCTCACTGGTCAGCAACCTGGGCTCACTGGCTCACTCACAGGGCCATCTCGCCGATGCCGAGCGCTATCACCGGCAGGCCTTCGACATCAAGCGCCGGCTGTTCGGAATGCAAAGCGACATCGCCGCACTGGCGCTGAACGATGTTGCAGTGGAAATGGGTGACGAGGGAAAGCTTGCCGAAGCGGACTCACTGCATCGCGTCGTGTTGCGCGTGGTACAGGCGAATCACCCGCAACCGACGGAGCGAGTGGCGGCCATTGTCAGCAACCTCGCGACCGTGCTCGACTTCGAAGGAAAGACCGCGTCAGCCGATAGCGCGTATCGCGTGGCACTTGCCCTGCGCAAGCAATTGCTGGGCCCGGATCACCCCGACTATGCCCTCACGCTCTTCAACTATTCGAGCTTCGTGTTCGATCAACAGCGCTACCAGGAAGCGGCTGATATGGCGCGGGAGATTCTGGCGCTTCGCGGGCGCACCCTGGCCGAAAGTCATCCTTCCGTCGCGGCGGCGCTGCAGACGCTGGGGAAGAGCCTCGACAAGACGGGGGATCCCGATGGCGCCGAGCGAGCGTTGACGGAGAGTCTTGCGCTGCGGCAAAAGTTTCTGGCAGCAGACAGCTGGCTGATCGCGAGCTCGAAGAGCGTGCTGGGTGAACATTACGCGTCAGTAGAACGGTATCCGCGAGCCGAGCAATTGCTGCTGGAAGCGCAACGGGGCCTGGTTGCCGCGCTGGGCGCGTCGAATCCGCGTACCGCGGTGAATACACGCCGGCTGATTGCGCTCTATACCGCTTGGGGAAAGCCAACGAAGGCGGCGGAGTATTCCGACGCGCTGGCGAAGGGCGCGAAGGCAGGGGGTTAGCAGCCAACGGCTCCAATCAGGCGCCGCCAGACCGCCGCACTGCCGCCTCGAGCACCGCGGCGCCAAGCACTCCCACCACATACGCCCCCAGATCCCGCCCGCTGAAATCGCTTCCGAGTACCAGGTGTCCCGGTGTCGTCGCGCGCAAATGATCGAGCCATGGCGCGTGATAGATCTGACTCAGCTCGACCCCCCAGCAGACCGCTACGGCACCGGCGACACGAGCACCGATCCGCGCCGTCGGCGACGCGGCTCCTGTTGCCCAGTAGATCATCATCGCCCAAAGCGCATCCCCAAGCACGTCACGCGCCAATGCTGGCAGAATCGTTCCGTACCAGTGGACGATCAGTCCGGCGGCGATCGTCGCGGCAACGAGCAGCCCAAATCGGCATCGACGGCGCAGGTGCGTTACCGCGGTCGACCGCCGGCGATGGGTGCAGTCGCCGGTCGAGGAGGCACCGTCGATGGGCGCGAACATCAGGTCCCTTCCCGCGCCTGGAGCTCCTTGATATGCGCTTTCACGGTGGCGACCACGGGCTGCAAATCGGCATCGGCGTCCTTCCATTGATCCACGAACGCCGTGTACTGGGCGATGGCATTGGCGCGATCGTGCCGGCTCTCATAGAGCTCGCCCAGACGCTTGTGCACCGCGGCCAGGGCCAGAAAATCGATCGGCAATCGCCTCGCGACCGGCACCGCCAGGTAGGCGCGGAAGTAAGCCAGCGCTGAATCCGGCTGGCCGGCCGCATCAAAGGCCCGTCCCAGCTCCCAGTCCGAGCATGCGTCACAGGAAACGGGCGCGCCGTCCTCCGCGATATCGGCGGCGCGGAACTTCGCGATCGCCTCGGGGTACCTCTTCTCGGCGACGGCGATCATCCCTTCTGTTTCGTTGCGCGGCGCCCGGCCAGCCGGCGCCGCGGCGGTCGGGTCCATGGTATTGCGCTGGGTGAGCAGATCGCGCGCGCGATCCGCGCGCCCAGCCGCGGCGTAAATGTTGGCGAGCATGAGGTACGGCCGGTTCATGGGCGCTGCCGCGGCCCACTGGGGGCCAGCCACGATCGCGTCGAGCGCGCGGATGCCAGTGGCCGTATCGCCACGAAAGAATATCGTGCTTGCGGCCGCAGTGATGCCGTCGATCTGTGCTGCGGCGCCGCGTCCGGCGCTTAGCGCAGTGACTTCAATGTCGGTCGCGGCAGCGCGTGTGAGCTTCCCCGAGACCAACTCATCGACCAGCTGCAATTGCAGTCCCACGATCCGGGTCGACGGCACTGGCGAACTGGTCACGCGAGCCAGACGCACCGTCATCGAATCATGCCTTCCTTGCGACATATCCACGAGGAACTGATCATAGGCGAAAATGTCGAACTTCGCGGCGGCAGGGTTCGCCTTGAGAACAGAGTCTATCAGCGATTCCGCACTGACGACGTGTCCGCTCATCAGTAGCGACGTCACCAGCAACAATGCGTCCGCTGTATTGGGCCTCAGCGTGAAGACTCGATGGGCATAGCGATTGGCGCTGTCGAACTGCCGCCGGGCGCCGAAGAGCATAATCAGGTCGGTCGAAGCCGTTTCGTCGGTAGAGTCGGCCGCGTAGACCGCCTGATACGCGGCAGCCGCCTTGCCCCGGTCGGCGGCGGTGGACGAAAAGGTATAGTAGGCGCCAATCGCAAGGTATTTCTCGCGATCAGGCAGCTTGTCGGAATAGCGGAACGCATTCTGGACGGCCGAGTCCCGTTCGGCTGTGGACCCATTCCCGTTTTTAAGTGCAACGCCCAACTTGCGCCAGGCAAGCGCAAACGTGCTGTCGAGCGCCACGGCCTGGCGCAGGAGTCCGACGGCACCGTCGTAGTTCCCCTCGACGTCGTTCGCGACCACCGCTTCACTGTATTTCCGGAGCGCATCGAGCGACCCGGTCGTCGCTTGCGCCAGCGGCACGCTTCGCTGCACCTGACGCAGCGATTCACCGATCTTGCCGCGCAGCTCGCGCGTCAACTTGTCGACCACCGTCAGCAGGTCGGCCGGACCGTTGGCGGTGCCCTGGAACGATGCCAGCGACGCGCCGCGGTCGGCGCTGACCAGTTCGAGGCTCACCGCATACCCTGAGCCGATCCGTGCGAGCCGGCCGCCGAGCACGGCCTGGGCTCCGACGCGTTGCGCGACTTCGCGAGCAAGCGCCGAGTCCAGCGCCGCTTCGCGCGGTCGCTGCATCTGCTGCAGCACTTGCGCAATGTCGGCCTGCTCGACCAGGCGAACTGACTTCGACTGCGACATTGCCGCCCGCACCGCGGCGGCAAGAATCGGGCTGAGCGCGGAATCGGCCTGATCGACGCTGAAACCAGCCAGCACGATGCGGTCATCGGCAGCGAGTTGTCCCTTGGCAAAGAGTGATCCTGCCGACCCGATCCCCAGAGCGCGCATCGTCATGAAGGCGGCCACCAGCACGACGAACGTTGCCATGACGTACGCGCCGCCACGCACGGTCCGCCGCCATGACAGGTGCGGATTGACCTTGAGCGCGATCGTGGCCATCGTGCCGCCGGGAACCTTCGGCAGTATGGTGCCGCCAGGCGTCAACGTCGGAATTGCCGTCACCGCTTGGCGCGCCACGCGCTTGGCATACGCGGTGAAGAGCAGCGCCGGAAGCCCCAGCAGCATGATGCTCATCGCACCGGGGAAGACCCAGTCCGGCAGACCGATGCCGACGATCGCCGCCTTGGCGAGTATCGCCACTGCGCCCAGCGCCACGAAATAGAGTCCGAGCACCTTCGGGAGCATCCCCGGCGCGCCGAGGGCGAGCGTCGGCGTCGACGTAGTGCTCATCGCATCGAGCGCGTGCAGCACATCGTTCGCCGATTGCACCCGATCCGCCGGGTCCTTCTCCAGCAGTCGCGACACCAGCGCGTTGAGCGGTGCAGGACAGTCGGGACGCAGTGAGATCACGCTGCGGGGCGTCTCGCTGAGATGCGCCGCGAGCATCCGTTGTGGCGTCTTGTCGGCGAACGGCGCCTTGCCGGTGAGCAGCTCGTACGCCATGCAGCCGTAGGCGTAGAGATCAACGCGATGGTCGAGATTGGGGTCGCCTGCCACCTGTTCGGGCGCCATGTAAGCTGGCGTGCCAATCGAGGTCCCCACCGACGTCAGCGTTGCGCCAGCGCCGGCGGTACGCGATGCGCTGAGCGCCTTGGCGATGCCGAAGTCGGTGACAACCGCGGTGCCGCCGGAGAGCAGCACATTGTCCGGCTTGATATCGCGATGGACGATGTTGTGCGCGTGGGCGTAGGCGAGTGCCTTGGCCACGTCGCGGAGGATCGCCAGCACGTCGCTGATCGGCAGTCCGTTGCCGCCAAGCCGGCTTCGGAGCGATTCGCCGTCGACAAAAGGCATGGTGAAGTACGGCAGGCCATCGACTTCACCAGCAGCCAGCACCGGAACGATGTTTGCCTGCTGCAGCGATGCCGCGAGCAGGATCTCGCGCTCAAACCGCTCGGCGTTGATCCCGGCGACCAGCTCCGGGCTCAGGACCTTGATCACCACCTTGCGCGCGAGCCGGACCTCTTCGGCAAGGAAGACGCGCGACATCCCGCCACCGCCCAGTTCGCGACCAACGATGAAGGCAGAACCAAGATGGGCTTGCAGCTGTGCGCGCAGGTCCACAGGGTGGTCTCAGTGAGCGGGGAGAGGTGCTGGCCGGTTGGTCGGCGAAACCTAGGCGGACATGGCCGATCGAGCTACTTACCGGCGATTGATTTCCGCCACCCAGATGTCGCTCTTCTCATCGCCGAGCGTCACGAAGAATCGACCGCCACGAGCCCGGAATCCGAATCGATGCCACGGGCGAGTCGCGTCGTCGAAGCGAATCAGCACCCGCGGCGCTTCGCCGCCGATCGGAACGGCGATGATGGCCGCGACGCGGCCAGAGTCTTCGCTCAGGTGATAGATCGTTTGCCCGTCGGCGGACCATTGGGGAAAGCCCCAGCCCACGGTGGAAAACGGCGATGCGATCCGCCTCGCGGGACCACCGGTCGCCGGAATGATCACCGGGCCTCCCGGACCGCAGATGCACGCCAGGTCGCGCCCGTCTGGCGACCACACCGTGAGGCCTGCGACCGCAGTGTCGGCGCCGATGACAATCGCTATCGCCCTGGGACTGGACCAGCGACCGTCGCTGCCCCTGGAAAAAAGATGCAGCTGCGGCTTGGTCCCCCAGTTGGCGAGAGCGGCGAGCTGACGGCCATCGGGTGCCCATTCCGGCGACCGCTCGTCGTCGCGCCCATTGGTGACCTGAATCGGTGCGCCGCCTTCAGCCGGCATCACGTAGATGCTTCGTCGCGCGCCACGAAACTTGTGGAACGCGATCTCCTGTCCACTGGGCGACCACGCCGACCAGAACGATCCAGTGCTGTCCGTTGTCAATGACTGCGGTGCCGCACCAGCCGTGTCAAGTCGCAGTCGGTAAATCTGGCG
>JBEPVV010000133.1:0-5827 GCA_041690795.1 Gemmatimonadota bacterium
AGAGACAGATCCGGTCCCGCCCCGCTCCCGCGTAGGCGCCTGCTGACATCTCGGTGTCGACCCAGCCCGGCGCGACGCAGTTGACGGTGATGTCTGGCGCGCACTCGATCGCCAGTGACTTCACCAGCGAGATCATCGCGCCCTTGGTGGCAGCGTAGTCGGCGTGAAATGCTTCGCCCCGTTGCCCTGCCGTGCTGCCGACCATCACGATCCGGCCAGTGCCGTTCATCAACCCGAGCGCGGCCCGGCAGGTCAGAAAGACAGCGTCAAGGTTGACCCGCATGGTCTCGCGCCAGCGCTCGGGTGCCATCGTCGCGATCGAAGTCTCGGCGACCGGCCAGATGCCGTGATTGGCGACAAATCCGTCGAGACCACCGAGCGCAGCGTGTGCCTCGGCAAAGAGCTGACTGACCCGCGCCGCGTCGCCGAGATCACCGCCGCCGATGAATGCCTTGCGGCCCATGCTGCGGATGGTGCGCGCGACCGCTTCGGCGTCGGGCCGGCGGACATGATAGGTGATGGCAACATCGGCTCCGGCGCGTGCGCAGAGCAGCGCCGTCGCCTTGCCGATCCCGCGCGACCCGCCGGTAATCATGATCCGCTTGCCCACAAGCGAAATCATCAGCGCACCTCCGCCGTGAGGATCGCGGCGATCTGGTGCTGCACGGCGAGGTGGAGCTCCTGCACGTGATTGACGCGGGTGTCTCCGATCACAAACGCATGGTCGACGAGCGGCGCGATCGCACCACCGTCCCCGCCGAGGAAGCCGATGGTCACCAGCCCCAGTTGCTGCGCTTCTTTGACGGCCGCGGTGCAGTTGGCGCTGTTGCCCGACGTGCTGTGAACGGTGAGCACATCGCCAGCTCGCCCCAGGGCGGCGATCTGCCGGGCGAACACCTGGTCGAAGCCAAAATCGTTGGCGGCGGCCGTCAGGATCGACGTGTCCGTCGTCAGCGCGATGGCACGCAGCGGGGGTTGCGGCCCGGCCCGATAGCGCACCACATATTCGGCCACGAGGTGCTGCGCGTCGGCCGCGGACCCCCCGTTGCCGGCGAAGAAGAGCGTCCCGCGAGACTGCAGGCAGGTGCGCATCGCCGCAATGATCGGCGCCAGCGACGACGTGTCGGCGGCAACGGTCAATGCCATCGCGGCAAGATCACGCAGGCCCGTCGCAATCCGTTCGCTGTCAGTCATTCGGACTGGAAGAGTTGTCGAACCGAACGCCACACCGACTTCTTGCGCGCAAGCGGTTCGACTTCGTAGATCGCCACGTCGTCCAGGATCGCGCGCGGGTTGATATCGAGCAGCAAGGTCGCCTGTTCGGCGCCGTCGTGATCGGCGAGCCAGTCGAGCGCGGTTGCGACACTGCGTTCGTCGCCGTGATTGTCGGCAGCGAGGACATCGGCGAGTCCTTCCTGCACCAGGTCGCGCGCCCGGTCGCCACGGCTGCGGGGCAGCGTGATGGTGGTCGCGTCGACCTGAATCACGGTGCCGAGTTCGCGCCACGCGCGTACGGTTTCGACCGAACACGATGAGTAGCGTTCCGGATGTGCCAATACCGGCACCAGGCCAAGGCGGATCACCTCGCTGAGCGCACGACCGACAATTTCGGCCGGAACCATTCGCGCAAACTCCACCAGGAGATATCGCGAGCCCGCGAGCGTCACTCGCCGCTCCGACACCGCCGCCGGAATCTGTCGGTCGAGCATCACCTCTGCGCCACGATGAATGCGGATCCCCTCGGGCACGCGCGGCAGCAACTCCGCCCACGCTGATTCGTATTCGGCCGGCCACCCCGAGGCGACATTGGAGGCAAGGAGATGCGGCGTGCAGACGATGTCGGTAATCCCCTTGCCGGCAAACACACGGAGCACGCGCACCGATTGATCGACCGTACGAGACCCATCGTCGACGCCGGGCAGTACGTGCGAGTGCAGGTCGATCACGCCGGCGCCGGCTGCATCCGCAGCGCCACGGCTGCGAGGCTGAGGTCGCCAGGCGCGCGCTCTGCCGAGGCGAGCAGTGCCAGCGTGATCAAAGTGTCGGCGGCGAGAAGATCGAGTGCCGCCGCCCGTCCGGCACCATCGCGCGTCGCAGCCGCGAGCGCCGCGCGCCCGGCAGCGGAAAGCCGCGCCGTCAACTCCTCGCCACTTGTGTTGTGAAAGAAGCGATCCGCCCGGCGGCGCAGCACCGGGGGCGCGCCATCGGTCTTGCGCGCAAACCATGCTTCATCGTCTGACATGGTCATCCCGCCCACTCGCCGACGATCGCGGCGAACCCGTTACGGGCTGCCTGCTCGACGCTTGGCACGCCCAGGGACCCGCTGGCGAAGGTCGCCCGCCCGCCACCGCGTCCGCCGAAGCGTGCCGCCAGCACCTTCACCAGGGAATTGGCGTCCTTCCCTGCCTCGATCAGGTCGTCGGTGACCGCTACCGAAATGGCGTTCGGAACGCCGGGATTGAAGAGCACCAGCGCCGAGGCGGATTTCTTCTCGGCGCGAAACCGATCGGCAAGCGCGCCCAGCTCGCCCCGATCTTCTGCCATCGTCGGTGCGATGTACAGCGACACGCGTCCGGCGTCGATCCGTGTTTCGCTGGCGGGCTGTCCGCCCCTTATCGCCTCGGCCAGGCGCGTTTCGAGTTTTTCGCGCTCGGCAAGCAGCGTTTCGATTTTGCGCTCCAGCTGGTCGGGCTGCGCGCGAACCAGTTGTGCCAAGGCACCGATTCGCTCGTCGAGGCGCCTTGCCGCCCGATATGCGCCTCGTCCGGTCACGGCTTCGATGCGGCGCACGCCGGCGGCGACGCCGCCCTGCGTCGCAAAGCGCAGTGCGCCGACCTGCCCCGCGGTCCGCACGTGCGTGCCGCCGCAGAGCTCGATCGAGTCGCCGATCCGCACCACCCGCACCACGTCACCGTACTTGTCCGCAAAGAAAGCCATCGCGCCAAGCTTGAGCGCTTCATCGATCGGCATTTCGCGAATGTCGGTCGCTGCGTTCGCGAGGATCAGCTCGTTCACTTCCGCCTCGATCTCCGCCAGCTGGGACGGGTCGACCGGTGCGTGATGCGAAAAATCGAAACGAAGCCGTTCGGGGTCGACCAGCGAGCCCTGCTGTCGGACGTGCGGGCCGAGCGCGCGTCGCAAGGCCAGGTGCACGAGATGCGTGGCGGAGTGATTGCGTTCGATATCCTGGCGACGGGCGCGCTCGACAGCCGCATGAGCAAGTCCCTCGATCTGCGCTGCTTCTCCGCTGACCGTTCCGCTGATCCGGAAGCCGGCTTGCGCGTCGCGGGTGACTTCATCGACCGCGATGCTCCACCCCTGGCCGGAAACCGTACCTGTGTCGGCGACCTGTCCGCCGCCACCGGCGTAGAACGGATTCTCGGCCAGCACCATCTCGGCGCGGTCACCGCGCGACTGCGCCCAGAGCACGCGGGTATCGGCGTCGAGGGTGTCGTAGCCGACGAATCGTGATCTGCCGATTCCGGCCGGGATGAAGTCGTTCCCGGCTCCACCGGTCGGCGTGGATGCGCCCACGGGCGAACTCGTCGCGCGGGCCGCACGGCTGCGGTCGCGTTGCGCCTGCATCGCGGCCTCGAACCCGGGGAGATCGACCGAGATTCCCCACTCGGCGGTGATCAGCTCGGTCAGATCGATCGGGAAACCGAAGGTATCGAAGAGTTTGAACGCATCCACGCCACTGATCCGCTTCGCTCCCGACGCACGGATCTCAGCCAGCCGGTCGAGGCCCGCACCGATGGTGTTGTAGAAATTTTCCTCTTCGCGCTGGACGACCTCGATGATCTTGGTCGCACGATCGCGAAGGGCGGGATATGCGTCGGCCATCAACTCGATCACGGTCGGAATCAATCGCGCCAGCGTGGGCTCGCGTCGGCCGAGGAGCCAGGCGTGCCGGACACCCCGGCGCAGGATCCGCCGCAGCACGAAGCCGCGCCCCTCATTACTCGGATAGACACCGTCGAGCAGCAGGAAGCAGACGGCGCGCGCGTGATCGGCGAGCACCCGGAACGAGAGTCCGTCGCCCTCGGGGCCACCGGAATACGCCCGACCGACGAGCGTGCCGACACGATCGATCAGTGGCTGGAAGAGGTCGGTGTGAAAGTTATCGTCCTTCCCTTGCTTGACCGCAGCAATCCGCTCCAGACCGGCCCCGGTGTCGACGCTCGGCTTTGGCAGTGGCGTCAGGGTGCCGTCGGCCGACCGATCGAACTGCATGAAAACCAGGTTCCAGATCTCGAGAAAGCGACCCGACTCCGCCTGCGCCTCGAATTCCTCGACCGAAACGACCGTCGCCACATCGCCGGGGTTCCACTGCAGGTCGACAAAGATTTCGGAGCACGGTCCGCACGGACCCGTGTCACCCATCTGCCAGAAGTTGTCCGTGTCGCCCAGGCCGTACACACGGTCGGGCGACAACCCGGAGAGCTCCAGCCAGAGACGCCGCGCCTCGTCGTCGGTGTGATGCACGGTCACACGAAGCTGCTCGGGCGAGATCGCCAGCCACTCGGGCGACGTCACGAACTCCCACGCGTAGGCTATCGCGTCGCGCTTGAAATAGTCGCCGAACGAGAAGTTGCCGAGCATCTCGAAAAAGGTGTGATGACGACGGGTGAGGCCGACCTGCTCGAGATCGTTGTGCTTCCCGCCAGCGCGCACGCATTTCTGGCAGCTCGTCGCCCGGGTGTATGGACGCGGATCCTGGCCCAGGAAGGTCCGCTTGAACTGCACCATTCCGGCGTTGGTGAACAGGAGGGTTGGATCATCCACGGGAGCCAAGGACGAGGAGGGGACGCACTGGTGCCCGCGATCGATGAAATACTGGAGAAACTTGCGGCGGATATCAGCGGAAAGCATGGGGTAATCTATACGGCCTTCAGCACCTCCTCGACCAGCGTCCGCGCGTCGGAGCCCCGATACCCGCGCCGAGCCAGAAAGGCGATCAGGCGGCGCTTTCGCGTGTCCACCGGAAGAGTCGTGAGCGTGCGCGCGCGGCGCTGGATCAGCGCCCGCGGACGCTCGAGCGGATCGTTCCCCTCGACCAGGACATCGGCTAACGCAGTTTCGACCGCATCGCGATCGACGCCGAGCTGGGAGAGGTCGCGGCGAATCCGGAACGGACCTCGCCCGCGTTCGGTCCGGCTCAGGATGTATGCCCGGGCAAATGCCAGGTCGTCGAGGAGCCCGAGCATTCGCAGCCGTGCCACGGCGGCGGCGATCGCAGCCGTGCCGTGACCTTTTCGTTCGAGTTTCCGCGCCAGCTCGCCCGCGCCATGCGCCCGTCGCTCGAGCGCACGCAGCGCGGCGCGGAACGCGCCCTCTTCATCGGCGGCACGATCGAGGCGTTCGATCGCTTCGCCGCGCAGCACCTGTCCGACCTCGAGCGTGAGTGCCGACACTACGTCGGCCGGCACCGTCCAGGCCGGGCGCCCTTCGACCAGAATTCTCGTGCTTCCTGGTCGTCGGGCATCGGGCACCAGCCCTTGTACGATCACTCGCCGTCATCCTCTTCCGGCGGGGCGCCTGCTCCCGCGGCCGCGAGCACGCCCAGCGATTCGCGAACCTTCGCTTCGACCTCGGCCATCAGGGCCGCGTTGTCCTTGAGGAAGAGCTTCGCATTCTCGCGACCCTGCCCGATACGCTGGTCACCGTAGGAATACCATGCGCCCGATTTCTGAATGATCCCGGCTTCACTCGCGATATCGACCACCAGTCCGGTATGCGAGATACCTTCGTCGAACATCACGTCGAATTCGGCCTGCTTGAACGGCGGCGCGACCTTGTTCTTGACGACCTTCACGCGCACGTGCGA
>JBEPVV010000134.1:0-5821 GCA_041690795.1 Gemmatimonadota bacterium
GCACATGCACCTGCGCGTCCTCCCAACGAATGAATTCGCCGTTGCGCCAGATGAACTCCGTCGATGTCAGTTTCGCCACAGTGCCCTCGGTTCATGTGTTGTGCTCGGCGTCGCGGCAAGTGCCGCAGCGTTTCCAGCGAATGACGCGCTAGAGCAGTGACCGGATCGCGCCACCGTCGACACAGAGCGCCTGCCCGGTCACGAAGCCCGCCCGGTCGGACGCCAGAAATGCAATCACCGCCGCGAGCTCTGCCGGCGTACCCAGCCGTCCCATTGGAGTTTCCGCGCGCCACTGGTCGTACACTCCCTCGCGGGTGCCGCCATCGCGCGCCGTCGTCGCTGCGGCCAGCGCTTCGAGGCGCTCGGTGTCGGTATACCCAGGCAGCACGGTATTGACGGTCACGCCGTCGATCGCCACTTCATCGGCGAGCGTGCGAAAATAGCCTGTCACCGCTGCGCGCATGCTGTTGGAGAGCACCAGCGACGGAACGGGCCGCTTGACGGCGAATGACGTGATGCCGATGACGCGTCCCCAGCGGCGGTCGCGCATGCCCGGCACCAGCGCGCGCGTCAGCTCGACCGCACTCCGCAACAGCAGCTCGGCGGCGCGCTGCCAGGCGTTCCAGTCCGGGGCGAGCGCCGCACTGGTCGGAGGGCCGCCGGTGTTGGTGACCAGCACGTCCACCTGGCCGTGCCGCGCCACCGCTTCACGGGTGACGTGATCGATGCCTTCCATCGTGCTCAGGTCGGCGACGATGGTGGTCGCGTCACGACCGAGCTCCATGAGCGTCGAGCCCGCGCTCGCGAGCGCCGCCGGATCGCGGCCACAGATCATCACCGACGCGCCCTCGCGCGCCAGCTCGATGGCGCTCGCGAAGCCGATACCGCGACTGCCGCCGCACACCAGCGCCACCTTGCCATCGAGGCCGAGATCCATTGTTACCTGGGGTTGCGGAGGTATGCGTCGGTCTTCTCGATCCAGTCCTCGCGCGGTGGCGTGAAGATGTCGAGATCGAGCGTGTCCTCGAGCGCTTCCGCCCGATGCCGAACGCCACCCGGAATCGTCAGCACCTCGCCAGCGTGAATGTCGACGAAGGTGTCGCCGGGCGCATCGGCGTGCGCGTCCAGCCAGAAGCGAAGGCACCCTCCGAGAATGTACGTGACCTGCTGGTTGTGATGCTCGTGGGCGGGGACGATACAGCCGGTCTTGAGGAATACCTGCGCCACCATCAGGCGGTCATCGTAGATGAGCTTGCGCGACAGCAACGGGTGAATCTGCTCGAGCTCGATGCTGTCCCAGACATGTTTCTTGGCTTCAAACATCGCGCGGCCTTCGTTGACGTGAGGCGACAAGATAGCAGCGGAACGCGCCGGGTTCCCAGCATCGCTTGCGTCGGCTGCATCGAACCCGTAACGTTTGGCAACGCGGCGCGGCGGCTCAGCGCACCGACCATTCGCAGCCGGATCCCGACGTCATGACGCATCAACCGCCCGCAAGCTCCGGCACGCCGACGCTGGTACTCATCTGTCTCGCCGGACCCGATCACGGAAAACGTCTCGCGCTGTCGGCCTCCGACCTGACGGTGGGACGAGGCGCGAACTGCAACCTGGCGAGCGATGATCCCGATGTGACCGAACGGTTCGCCGTGCTTCGTCTCGAGGGCGCCCGCCTGCGCGTCTTTGCGCTCGCCGAACCGCCGCCGTTCGTTGATGGCCATCCCGTCACCGACGGGGTGCTCGATCCCGGGCAGCAACTGCGCATGGGCCGGTCGACCTGGCAATATGGGGTGACCGCCGGCGCCAATCCGGTCTTCGGGTTCGTCAACCGCCTCGGCGATCACCTGTCGACCGCCGCCGGCGTCGAACGGCCAGAGGACTGGAACGCACGGGAGATGTTCGGTGACGTGACCAAGCCGCGCACCGACGACGAGATGGAAGCGTACTTCACCGTCGGCACGGCGACGACCACCCCTCCGCTGGCGGCCATCAGCACCCAGTGGCCCAGGCCCTGGATGTTCGCGCGCGTCTTCCTGCTGACGCTGGTGCTCTACATCGGCTTTGTCTGGGCGCTCTCCGAGTTCAACAACCCCAACCTGATTCCGGGCCTGATCATGATCGGCTCGGTCGCCGTGCCGTTCTCGCTCCTGATCTTCTTCTTCGAAGTGAACACGCCGCGCAATGTGTCGCTTTTCCAGGTCATCAAGTTGCTGCTGATCGGTGGCCTGGTGTCGATCGTCGTCTCGCTGTTCGGATTCCGCTACACCGGCCTCGACAGCTGGCTCGGTGCCGCGGCGGCGGGCATCATCGAGGAGTCCGGCAAGGCACTGACGCTGCTTCTGGTCGTCCGGAAGATGCGCTTCCGCTGGACCCTCAACGGCCTCCTCCTCGGCGCGACGGTCGGCGCCGGATTTGCGATCTTCGAATCGGCCGGGTATGCGCTCACGTCGGCGGTCGATAACTTCGACGCCATGCGACACACCATCGTCGAGCGCGGATTTCTCAGCGTGCTCGGTGGCCACGTGCTCTGGACCGGCCTGGTGGGCGCGGCACTCTGGCGGGTGCGCGGGAACGAGCCGTTCCGGCGCGAGATGCTGATCGATCCGAGGTTCCTGCGCGTCTTCGGAATCTGCGTGCTGATGCACATGACGTGGAACTGGTCAGAACTCTCGCTGCCGATGTACGGCAAGTACTTTATCCTGGGCTGCGCGGCCTGGCTGCTGGTCCTCGGCTTCATTCAGAACGGCCTCAAGCAGGTGCGCGAAGCGCAGGCACGCGAAGCCGTCGCTCCAGGACCTGCCTAGACGCGGAACATGCCGCCGTGACCTGGCACGATGTACTGGACTGCCGCGCGAATGCGCTCGCGGCTTTTCCGCTGCAGCGTTTCGTTCCGGGTCCACCGCTGCCACGCGCCGTCAGCATCGTCGCCGTCGTATTCGAAGAGATCGCCAGCAACGGCGACCGCCCCGGTCGCAGTTTCAACGACGACGGTCAGGTCATGATCCGTATGCCCCGGCGTCGCTACGACCCGGATCGACGGGCCGCCATCCCGACACTCGATCGTGAAGTCGCCGAGCGCGTAGTCATGTACGCGATACTCACCGCCATGGGCTACGTCGGCGTCGAGCAGGAAGGTCGCATTGGGAAAGAGATTGTTGTTGCCGATGTGGTCGAGATGGCCGTGCGTATTCACGACGAAGGCCACCGCGGACGGATCGACATGATGCTGCGCGAGCGCACCAAGCAGGGCGGCTCGTTGCGTCACATCGCCGGTATCGACAATGACGTTCGGTACCCCGGCGATGAGGGTCACCGATGCGGTCGCGCGCATGGCGCCCGAGGTCGCGGGGCTGGCGGTTCCGGGAAGCAGAATGATGACTTCGTGCACAGGACCGCCCCAGTCGCGCGTTTGACGGCGCGCGGCAGGTCGCGGCACCGGTTCAGCCTCTGGCTGCCTTCTTCTTCACCGTGATTCGCTTCGCCGATTTCGTCGCCGTCGCACGCTTCGCCGTTGTCTTCGCCGGAGCGGGCTTGGCGCCCCAGACCCGCGAACGACCGTTCGCGATCTCGTCCATCGTGCGGCCGGTCGCAACCGACGTGCTTTCGTCGGCGACGATGTCCCCACCTCGCACCGCAGACTCATCGGTGTGCTTGATCAGTAGCCACTGCGGTTTTTCCGGACTGCCGCGGCGCAGTCGAACGAGCACCCACGTGCCCTGAAGCCGTTTCCCGCGAAGTTCGAACTTGAAGTCGCCCTTGGCGTATCCTTCGCGCAGCCGTTCCACCGGATCGGCGTCGCGTTGCCAGAAAGTATACGTGCCGCGGTCCCAGAGCATGACAGTGCCGCCACCATACTCACCTGGCGGAATCGTGCCCTCAAAGGTGTTGTATTCGATCGGGTGATCCTCAACCTGCATCGCCAGCCGCTTGACCGACGGATCGAGACTCGGCCCCTTCGGCACTGCCCAGCTCTTCATCACGCCATCGAGCTCCAGGCGAACGTCGAAGTGCAGATGACTGGCTGCGTGCTTCTGCACCACGAACCTGAGTGACGATTTCGAGGCAGCGACCTTCCCCGCCGGCTCCGCCGTGCGGGTGAAGTCGCGCTTGCGCTGGTATTCGGCCAGCAAGGCGCTTGCCTTCTTTGCTGCGGCTTTCTTCGCCGTGACCTTCTTCGGTGCGGCTTTCTTTGCCGCCTTGCTGCCCGTCGCCATGGCGCCTCCAGGAGTGACTGCGTGACGTGGTGACGACGATCCTGCTTGCCGCCGCCCGCACACCAGCTGGGGGCAGTAACTTTCCCCATGCTCTCGCGCCGCGACTTTCTCGCCGCCACCGCGGCCGCCTCGTCGATCCGCCTGTCTCTCCCAACCGCGATTCCGGTGCCGTCGCCGGCACAACTCGCGTGGCAGCGCGACGAAATCGCGCTCTTCTTCCACTTCGGCGTCAACACCTTCACCGACCGGGAGTGGGGCGACGGCCACGAAGATCCATCGGTCTTCAATCCCGTCGCACTGGACACCCGCCAGTGGGCGGCGGCGGCGCGTGCCGCCGGCGCGCGATCGGCAATTCTTACCGCCAAGCACCACGACGGCTTTTGCCTTTGGCCGACGGCCACCACCACACACAGCGTCGCGCGAAGTCCGTGGCGCGGTGGCCAGGGCAACCTGGTGCGCGAATTTGTCGACGGCTGCCGCGCCGAGGGCATCCGGCCCGGTCTTTATCTCTCGCCCTGGGACCGCAACCACGTTACCTACGGCGACTCGCCGCGCTACAACGACGTGTATGCTGCCCAGTTGACCGAGCTGTTGACCGGGTATGGCGACCTGGCCGAGGTATGGTTTGACGGGGCCAACGGAGAGGGACCAAACGGCCGGAAGCAGGAATACGACTGGGCTCGCACCTGGGCTCTCGTGCGGAAGCTGCAGCCCTCCGCGGTCATCTTTTCCGACGCGGGCCCCGACGTGCGCTGGTGCGGCAACGAGACGGGCAACGCCGGCGATCCCAACTGGTCTACCATCGACCCGTCAGCCGTCCCATTTCCCGGAGCCAGCGGCAACGCAGTGATGCAACAGTTGCAGCACGGCGATCCGCGCGGCACGGCGTGGCGCCCGGCAGAGGTCGATGTCTCGATTCGGCCAGGCTGGTTCCATCACGACGCCGAAAACGAGAAGGTCCGCAGTGCAGCCAACCTCGTCGATCTTTACTGCTCGTCGGTCGGCCGGAATGGAAAGTTGCTGCTCAACGTGCCGCCGGCGCGGACCGGCTTGCTCGACACCGTCGATGTGATCCGGCTGCGCGAATTTCACGAGGCCGTCGACCGACAGTTCGGCATCGCAGCGCGGCTCCCGCATCGCGAACGCTGGCGCCGGCACGACCCCACGTCGGGCGTACTGGAACAGACGTTTAGTGCGGCGCAGACGCTCCGTGCATTCAGGCTCAGCGAGCCGATTGCGTCGGGGCAACGCGTGACGAACTGGCGCGTCGACGCGGAGCACGATGGGGTCGTCCGCACGATCGCCAGCGGCGAGACAATCGGCTATGCGCGGATCGAGCGATTCGCTCCGATCGCCGCCGGTGCCGTCAGGCTTGAGATCGTGAACACGCTCCACGACATCCGGCGTCCTCGGCTCGAGCTCTTCGCCTAGTCAGTGGACGCGGAAGCCTAGCGTCGCTCATCGAGGACCGACGCCGCCAACCCCGTCATCGTGTGGACTTCCGGCGTCGCGAGATCGAACACCAGTACCTCGTTGGCGCCGGTTCGCAACCACGGCCCCGGCACATATAGCGTCTGCTGTGGTCCAATCGTCCAGAAGCGACCTAGCGC
>JBEPVV010000135.1:0-5801 GCA_041690795.1 Gemmatimonadota bacterium
CAGGTTGGCGTAGCGGCGCAAGGTAGTGCACACGTCGAACGACTTCGTCACGGGGACACGACGATCGTCCGGACGACGGGGGACGGCGTCTGGGGTGCACCCAAGGTTGCCGTCGTCGTGAAGAGCATCGGTGGCGAAGACGGCGATCATTCGTTCGGCAGGCTGCAGTCGGTCGCAGTCCAGGGCGATGGATCGGTGGTGATCTTCGATCCGAAGGGCGATGCTGGTGCGACGATCGATCTTTTCGACAAGACTGGCGCGTTCGTCAAGCGGATCGGACGAAACGGCGCCGGTCCCGGTGAATACGGCGACGACGCCGACTTCGGCGTGGCGGGCAACGGGTCGTTGCTGGTATGGGACCCCCGCAACGGCCGGGTGAATTCGTATTCGCGCGTTGGCGCCTTCCGCCACAGTTACGTCTTCGGCGGCGGACTCTATTCCGGTGACATGGTTCACGGCGACACTGCAGGCAATGTCTATGTCCGGATCCTGACCGGCCCAGCCGTCGGGAACGACTGGCCGATCGGGTTCCTGCGATTCGACGCCGCGGGCGCCATGCGCGATACGATCCAGCCTCCCGTGTTCGAGCCACCACTACCGGGTGCACAGTCTGGTCGCAAGATGGGCGAATGGACGCTCATGGCAGACGGGCGCATTCTGTCGGCAACCACCGACCGGTTCGCGCTGCTGCTTCACGGCCCCGGAAGAGCCGTGTTGCGCATCGAACGCGTCGTCGCGCCGCTGGAGTATCAGGATCAGGAGCGGGCAGAACTGCAGGCCGAATCGGATTACGCGATCGGTATCGGTGCTCCAGGGACGTATTCAGGCACTCGCCTCATCATCTCGCGTTTCAAGCCGACAATCAGGGAGATCGATGTCGATGCGGAGCGCCGGATCTGGGTCCAACGATCGGCGGTTGGTGAACGCATCCCGCCGGTACCGGTATTTTCTCGTCTCTCGCCAAACCGGCCCAACGCCAATCAGCCGATGCCGATGAAGTCGTTTCGTACCCCGACCGTCTACGACGTTTTCCGCGACGATGGCACCTTCCTCGGTGAGGTTCGCTTTCCCCCGAAGATTGAAATATCCGGATTTTCCGGTGACACGGTCTGGGGTACCACGACAGATGCTGACGATCAGCCGCTGCTGGTTCAGATGAGGATTCCCGGCGTGAGCACCGCCGCGCCGCCTCACCGATGACAATCCGCGAGCGCTCAATCTGCCTTTTCGGCATTGCTTTAGGGCACGCCGGTTGCCATTGTTTCCCGCACTAACCACGGTGCGGAGTGAGCAAACGATGACCGGACATCCCCCCAGCGATCCCACCGACGTGCCCGATCCGATGACGCCGGCTTCCGAGCCGGTGTTGAGCGGGGAGTGGGCCGCCGGAGACAGCTCTGTCGCCGCCGAGGCGAGTCACGCGGTCGCCCAGGCCGACGACCGCCTGCTTCGGCTGGCGGCTGAATACGACAACTATCGCAAGCGGACTATTCGCGAGAAGACCGAGGCCTTCGATCGTGGCGCGAGTGCGCTCGCCACCCGGCTGCTCGACGTGCTCGACGACCTCGAACGGCTGGCTACTAGCGCCCCGGCTCCGGACTCCAACGACGCGTTCCGCGGCGCCTTCGACCTGGTGCAGAAGAAGCTTGCCAAGGAACTCGAAGCCGCTGGTCTCGAACGCCTCGACCCCGTGGGCCAGCCATTCGATCCCGATACGCAGGAAGCTGTGTCGGCGGTCGCGCCCGAGACTCCGGCGCAGGACCACACCGTGAAGGCAACGTTTCAAGCGGGGTATCGCTTCAAGGGCAACGTCATCCGCCACGCGCGGGTGCAGGTCTATTCGTCGCAGGGAGCGAACTGAGTGGCGAACCAGGACTTCTACGCGGTCCTGGGTGTTCCCGATTCGGCTACACCGGCCGAGATCAAGAAGGCGTACCGCAAGTTGGCGAAGCAGTACCATCCGGACGCGAACCCCAACAATCCCGGCGCATCGGACAAGTTCAAGGCGCTGTCCGAGGCAAACGGTGTGTTGTCTGACCCGGAGAAGAAGTCCAAGTACGACCAGATGCGGAAGCTTGGCGCGTACGGTGGTGGATTCGCTGGACGAAGTCCGTCGGGGCAGCGCAGTACCCGCCAGCAGGGCGACTCGCCGCAGGATTTCGGCGATCTCGGCTCATTCGGTCTGGGCGATATCTTTTCGTCGATCTTCGGGCGAGGCGGTCGTCGTCCCGAGGGCGGGCCGCAGTCGCCGGAGCCGGTGGAAGTGACGGTGACCGTGCCGTTCCGCACCGCCGCCAACGGCGGCAAGGTTCCGCTGGTGCTGGCGATGAACGATGTCTGCGCGACCTGCGGCGGTACCGGCGCCGAGCCGGGCGCCAAGGTCACCACCTGTCCCGAGTGCAAGGGAACGGGCGTGATCTCATTTGGTCAGGGCGGTTTCGCGGTCAATCGTCCGTGTCCGGTCTGTCGCGGGCGCGGCACGGTGCCTTCGCAGCGCTGTCACACCTGCAACGGCAGTGGTGAGCAGCGGATCGAGCGCCAGGTGCTGATCACGGTGCCTGAGGCGACCGACACCGGCACCAAGGTTCGTCTCAAGGGGCAGGGACCGCGCATCAGCGCCGGCGGACCCGCGAGCGACGTGCTCATCACCTTCCAGGTCGAGCCGGATCGATTCTTCAAGCGAGAGGGGCTCGATATCCACTGCGAGGTGCCGATCACGTTGACGCAGGCGCTGATCGGATCGACGATCCAGGTGAAGACGGTGCACGGCGCCAAGGTCAAGCTGAAAATTCCGACGGGCACGCAGCCGGGGCGGAAGTTCCGGGTGAAAGGGCAGGGCCTCGAGAAGAATGGTCAGAAGGGCGATCAGATCGTCACGGTCAACGTGAAGTTGCCAGAGAAGTTGACGCCGGAGCAGGCCGCCGCGCTCAAGGAATTCGCGGGCACGATGGAAGGGACCATCGAAGCCTAGCGCTGTGCCCTACGCCTGAATTCCTCCGCCAAGCACCTGCTCGTCGAAGGAATAGAGCACGCCCGACTGGCCCGGCGTGATCGCGCGCACCGGTTCTTCGAGGTCGAGCGTGCAGTGTTCGCCCTCGATCGATCGCACCAACGCTGGCACCGCGCGCGACCGGTAGCGGATCTGCACCTGACACCGATCGCCTGGTCGCGGCGGCTCGTCCATCCAGTTGCACTCTTCCAGCATCACGACGTTGCCGAGCAGCTCGCTCGCGTCGCCGAGCACCACGTCGCGTGTGTTTGCGTTGATGCCGATGACGTATAACGGTAGCGTCCTGCCGCCCGGCAGCCCCTTTCGCTGCCCGACGGTGAAGCGCGCAAAACCACTGTGCTCTCCAATGACATCGCCGGCGCTGTTGACGAACGCGCCCGGACTCAGTGCTGGGGCATCGCTGGGCAGGTGCTGCTCCAGCACACCGACGTAGTCGTTGTCGGGGACGAAGCAGATGTCGACGCTCTCGGGCTTGTCGGCGGTGGCGAGCTGCATCGAGCGCGCGCGCGTACGCGTCGCCTCTTTCGTCATCTCGCCCACCGGCGTCATCATCCGTGCCACGACATCACGGTCGATGCCCCACAGGAAGTAGCTCTGGTCCTTGGCGCGATCGAGGCCGCGAAAGAGCTTGCCGTTGCGGGCGACGGCATAGTGGCCGGTCGCGATGGTGTCGCAGCCCAGCGAGTTGGCGTAGGCCAGCAGGTCGCGGAACTTGGTGAACGAGTTGCAGCGCACGCACGGAATCGGCGTGCGGCCACGTGCGTATTCATCGACGAAGTTGTTGATCACGCTGGTCGAAAAGCGATCCTCGAGGTTGACGACGTAGTGCGGGATGCCGAGTCGGTGCGCCACGGCGCGCGCGTCGGCGATCGAGTCGAGCGAGCAGCACGGCCGATCCGGCACGTCGTCGCCGTAGCAGAAGAGCTTCATGGTGGCGCCGATGACGTCGTGCCCCTGCTCGACGAGCAGGGCCGCGGCCAGCGACGAATCGACGCCGCCGCTCATCGCGACCAGTACTCGGCGCCTAGACACGTCCCAGCGCGCTGTTGAGTTCCCGCACGCGGGTGACGATATCCGGAAATGCGGCGGCGATCCGTTCGATCTCATCGTCGGTGGTTTCGTGGCCGAGCGAGAAGCGGATGGTCGAGAGCGCGAGCGAGCGATCGACGCCCATCGCGACCAGCACGTGCGAGGGCTCGATCGCGCCAGTGGAACACGCCGATCCGCCGGAGCAGGCGATCCCGGCCATGTCGAGATGCATCAGCAGCGCTTCTGCTTCGGCGCCGGGGATGGCGACGGAGAGGATATGCGGTGCATGCGACGCTGCCGACCCGTGAATGACCAGGTCGGGTACGGCCGCTGACAGGCGCGCCGCGAGCTGGTCGCGCAACCCGCGGATCCGTGCCACGTGAGCGTCGAGCTCCTGGCGCGCCAGCAACGCCGCGCGGCCCATCGCCACGGCGCCGGCGACGTTTTCCGTTCCCGGCCTGATGCCGTATTGCTGGCCGCCGCCATGGATGATCGCCTCGATGATCTTCCGGTCACGAACGACCAGCGCGCCGATCCCCTTGGGGGCGCCGATCTTGTGCCCGCTGACGGAGAGCAGCGTGCAGTTGGTGGTGTCGAGGTCCATCGGGATCTTGCCGAATGCCTGGACCGCGTCGCTGTGGAGAGGTACAGACGCTGCGCGACATCGCACGCCAACCTCCGCCATTGGCTGCACCGTGCCGACTTCATTGTTGACCCACATCACCGACACCAGCGCCGGCTGACGCGCGAGCGCCGCGTCAAGCTGGTCGAAACGCACCAGCCCTTCGCCATCGACGCCAATGATCGTCTCTTCGCCGCCCAGGCGGACGACGGCGTGCGCCGCCGCGAGTGCCGCCTTGTGCTCGATCGCGGTGGTGACGACGTGCATCGATCGTCCACGGGCGCGCGCCGAGAGCGCGGCGCCGATCAGGGCGAGGTTGTCGGCCTCGGTACCGCCCGAGGTGAAGATCACCTGGTTGGGCTCAACACCCAGCGCCTGCGCTGTCTCACGCTTGCCCTGTTCGAGCCCCGCGCGGGCTGCCCGCCCGAAACGGTGCGAAGACGAGGGATTCCCCCACGCCGAATTGAAGTACGGCAGCATCGCCTCCAGCACTTCCGGCCGTACGGGCGTGGTGGCGGCGTGATCGAGGTAGATGGGCTTCATGGCAGGAAAGATAGTGGCGGAATCGGCGGTCGTGGCCGCCGGCCGCCCGCGCGGATCAGAGGCTTCCGACGCCCATGGTGACTACGTCGTCGACCGCCATTGTCTCCGGCGTCCAGAACGGCTCGGCGTAACGGCGGCGGATCAGCGATCCGTAGTGAGCATTCTGCGTGGCGATCAGTTCGACCAGCGGCTGGCCGGTCGGGTGCAGTTCGCCGGCCTGCGTCACCCCGTCGAACTGCGATCCGAATGCCATCACCGCTTCGATCTTTCGGTCGAACTGCTCGGTGATGTCGACGACGAAAGTCGGCTTGACATTGTCCTCGCGGAACGAGATCGCATAACACACCTTGCCTGGCCGGAACCTTTCGCCGCCCGGATAATTCTGCAGTCCCGACAGAAAGCAGGCATCACGTGCCAGCTCGGATCCGATGCGATGATCCGGGTGACGCCCTTCGGTGTACTGGAGAATGACGGTGCGCGGCCGCAGTCGCCGCAGGTGGGCCACAACGTGCATTCGTGCGGCATCGGTGTTTGCGAGATGGCCATCGGGCAACCCAGCGTTGACGCGTTCGCTCAGGCCAAGAATCGCGGCAGAGC
>JBEPVV010000136.1:0-5754 GCA_041690795.1 Gemmatimonadota bacterium
CGGCTGGGGAGGATCTTCCCGCGTTCGGTCAGGAAGCGGGTGAGCAGCCGTTCATCCTTGAAATCCACGACCCGGACGCCGGACTCGCAGATGGCGCAACTTTTCTGTGGGCGCGGCATTATTCGTCGTCCTCCCCGTCCTTGGCGCTGGGCGTCGGAGCCATCTGGGCACCTTCGTCGAGCACGACGAGGTGACGAAGCAGCCCTTCATCGAGCTTGAGCGCGCGCTCGAACTCGGGAAGCATCTGGGCTGCGGCTTCGAACTTGGTGACCACGTAGTAGCCGGTCTCGCGGCCAGCCACCGGATAGGCGAGCGTGCGCTTGCCCCAGTGATTGACGTCGAACGCCACCCCTTCGGTCTGCGGGATCAGCGCGTGAAATCGTTCGAGTTTTTCGGTGACGGCGGCTTCTTCGAGGGCAGAATCGAAGATATAGACCGCCTCATAGCGACGGGGCATTGGCACCTTCCTTCGGACTGGGGACGCCCCGGCGCTGGTGCGGCAACCGGGGAGGATGAGTTGTGGAAACGCCGGGGCAATCTAAGCGGGCCGGCCCTACTTCACCATCAACCACCGGAGCTCGAGCTGAGCGTTGGCACCCGGGCGCTGCGCCAGCAGCGAATCGCCGGCGAAGAGCAGGACGTGGGTCGTGCGGGGCAGGAGGAAACGCCCGGCCAGCTTGCCATCGTCGTTGATCACGAAATAGTCGACCGAATCCCGGGTGGTCACCGGCAGGGAGACGGCGAGCACGCGACCGCTACGCGCCACCAGGATGCCGGCGAGGGCGCCGCGGTGGGCTCCCGTGTGCGCCGCGCTGGAGTCGAACCGGGTCAGCGACGCGGTGTCACCGCGCTGCTGGATATTGAGGCGCATGGCCGCCAGCTCACCGGCCGCAATCGGCGGCCCCGTGACCGTGCTCCGGAGCGTCCAGCGCGACTGTCCGGAGAGCGACTGGCGATGCACCACGAAGGTGTCGCCCGGGCTCCAGACGATGTCGCTGTCGGCGGCGAACGCGAACGACGGCAGCACCGGGAAAAGGGGGACGGCAGCCGACGGGTGATCGTCGCGGATGTGCAGCCACGGCAACGGCACCTTCAGCACGCTGGGCCCGGTGGTATCGGCAGGCGTATTGATCTGGCGGATCTCGAACGTCGCGGGCCCCCCCGGTTGGACCGAGCGGATCAGTTGCAGGATGGCGACGTCACTCGAGAAGCCGACGGCGTGCACGACGCTGAGCGGCGGAATCGGCATTCCCGATTGGTAGACACCCTTGGCGTCATAGTGGAGCACGCGCGGGCCTTGACCGTCGATCAGCGTGTAGCCGTCCTTCGCCGCCATGACCGAGAGCACGTTACCGTACTGGTGCAGGTTGGTCCCCACCTCGCCGAGCGGTCGCGGATCCTTGTCGCCGGGAGTCCAGATCTGCACCAGCCGGTTCGGTTCCCACGTGGCGAAGCGTCCATCGTGCATCCAGTTGGCCGTGACGGCGTTGAATGGGCACGCCGACCGGCCATCCGAAAGGCAGAGCAGTCGCCCATCGGTTGCATGGATGACAGCGAGCGAGTCGAGGCTGGCCTGCGTGATCGTGCGCTCGACTCCGTTGGCCACCGGGCGGGCGGGCGCGGCGCTGTCGTGACACCCGGCGAGCGCTCCGACCGCCACGACCGCCGCGACCATGAAGGCGGCGGCGAACCTGGTGCTGAACGCGCGAAGACCTGCGCCCATATCAGTTGTTGAACCGGAACAGCATGACGTCGCCATTCTGGACGACGTATTCCTTGCCTTCGGCGCGCGAGACACCCTGTTCACGCGCGGGCTTCCATCCGCCCACGCGGACGAAGTCTTCGTAGCTGACGGTTTCTGCACGGATAAATCCCTTCTCGAAATCGCTGTGAATGACGCCGGCCGCTTCGGGCGCGCGCGCACCGGTACGGACGGTCCAGGCGCGCACTTCCTTTTCGCCAGCGGTGAAATAGCTCTGCAGTCCGAGGATGTGATAGGCTGCGCGCGCCAGCCGGTCGAGCCCCGACTCGTGCACACCCAGTGTGTCGAGAAAGTCGGCGCGATCCTCCGGAGGCAGCTCGGCCAGTTCGGCTTCGACCTTGGCGGAGAAGATCACGATGTCGGCTTGTTCGCCATCCTCGGCGAGGGCAGCACGGAGGCGCTCGACCAGCGCATTGCCGGTCGCCAGGTCATCCTCGTGGACGTTGGCCGCGTAGAGCGTCGGCTTTGCCGTCATCAATCCGAAGCCGACGTAGGTCGGCCGCTCTTCATCGGTGGGAACGACGGTGCGCGCAAGCTGTCCGTTGCTCAGCGCGTCGACCAGCCGCTCGAGCAGGCCTTGTTCGAGCTTCGCCTGCGGCTCGCCGGTGCGCGCCGCACGGCGCGCCTTGTCGAGACGCTTTTCCATCGACGCCAGGTCGGCGAGTGCGAGCTCGGTGTTGATGATGTTGCGATCGCGGCCCGGATCGACGCTGCCCATGACGTGTTGAATGTCGTCGTCCTCGAAGCAGCGCACCACCTGCACGATGGCGTCGACTTCACGGATGTTGGCGAGGAACTGGTTGCCGAGGCCTTCGCCCTGCGAGGCGCCCTTCACCAGGCCGGCGATATCGACGAACTGCACCGTGGCTGGCAGGATTCGCTGCGGGTTGACGAACTTCGAGATTTCGGCGAGTCGGGGGTCGGGCACTTCGACGACACCGGTGTTGGGCTCAATGGTGGCGAACGGGTAATTCGCCACCAGCGCGCCGGCCGATGTCAGCGCATTGAAGAGCGTGGACTTGCCGACGTTGGGAAGGCCGACAATGCCTAGCGAAAGCATGCAGCGTCCGGGCGGCTGGCGCGCACGTCAGCGACCCAGCTGCGCAAACCAGGGCGCGAAGACGAGCGCCACCACGGCCGTCACCTTGATCAGGATGTTGATGCCGGGGCCTGACGTATCCTTGAACGGATCGCCGACGGTGTCGCCCACCACTGCCGCCTTGTGCGCGGCCGAACCCTTGCCTTCATGCGCTCCAGCCTCGATGAACTTCTTGGCGTTGTCCCACGCGCCCCCGGCGTTGGCCATCATCAGCGCGAGCAGCGCGCCACTCAGCGTGGTGCCGGCGAGCAGGCCGCCCAGTGCCTTCACGCCCAGGAGCGCGCCGACCAGGATCGGCATGCTGACGGCGAGGACACCTGGCGCCACCATTTCCTTGAGCGCCGAACGGGTAGTGATGTCGACCACGCGCGCGGAGTCCGCGGTGCCGGTGCCATCCATCAGCCCGGGGATCTCGCGGAACTGGCGGCGCACTTCCATCACGACGCCCTGAGCCGCGCGGCCAACGGCCGTCATCGTCATGGCGCCGAAGAGGAACGGCGTGATCCCGCCGATGAAGAGGCCGATCACCACCATGTGGTCGGTGAGGTCGAGCGTCAGCGGCTGGCCAGTGCGTGCCTCGACCGCCGACGTGTAGGCGGAGAAGAGCGCCAGTGCAGTGAGCACCGCTGATCCGATCGCGAACCCTTTGCCGATGGCTGCGGTGGTGTTGCCCAGCGAGTCGAGCGTGTCGGTGATCTTGCGGACTTCCGGGCCGAGATGGCTCATTTCGGAAATGCCGCCGGCGTTGTCGGCGATGGGGCCGTAGGCGTCGACGGTCATGATGATGCCGACCGTCCCGAGCATGCCAACGGCGGCGATGCCGATGCCGTAGAGCGACGCGTACTGATTGGCCAGGAAGATCGCGGCGCACACGACAAGCAGTGGTGCCGCGGTCGAGCGAAGGCCTACCGCGAGCCCGCTGATGATGTTGGTGGCGGGGCCGGTGAGTGACGCCTGGGCGATCTCGCGCACCGGGCCGGCGGAAGTGTAGTGCTCGGTGATCAGGCCAATGGCCACGCCGGCCAGCGTGCCGACCAGGACTGCGATGAACGGTCCGCTGGTGTCGGTGCCCGGAATGCTGATCGGAAGATCCTTCACCAGGAACCACGCCATCGCGACGAAGATCGCGGCGCCAAGCATCTGCACGATGCGGAGCGCGGCGGCAGGCGAACCGCGCTTGAACAACCGCATCGAGAAGATGCCGATGGTGGAGGCGACCAGACCGGCCGCAGCAAGGGCGAGCGGCAGGGCGATGGCGTTGACGCGCGACTCCGCGGCGACCAGCGAACTGGTGGCGGCGATGGCGACGGTCGCGACGACGGCATCGATGTAGCTCTCGTAGATGTCGGCACCCATGCCGGCGACGTCCCCGACGTTGTCGCCGACATTGTCGGCCACCACGGCGGGGTTGCGCGGGTCGTCCTCGGGGATGCCGATTTCGACCTTGCCGACGAGGTCGGCGCCGACATCGGCGGCCTTGGTGTAGATGCCGCCGCCGACGCGGGCGAAGAGCGCGATCGACGAAGCGCCCATCGCGAAACCGCTCATCGTCTCGGCAAAATCGGTGAACTGCTGGGGCGTGATCCCCATGCCGCGCAGGTCGAGCGTGCGATCGAGCACGATGCCGAGACCGAGGAGGCCGAGTGACGCGACCGCAAGGCCCATGACGGCGCCGCCATCGAAGGCGATCTCGAGCGCGCGTGCCTGGCCGTGTGTCCGTGCGGCTTCGGTCGTCCGCACGTTGCACTTGGTGGCCGATTTCATGCCGATGAACCCGGCGAGCACCGAGCAGACGCCGCCGAAGACAAAGGCGAGGCCGATGCCGACGCCGACCTTCCAGGCGAGTAGCAGCGCCACGACGATGATCACCGGCGTGAGGACCATGTACTCGCGTCGGAGAAACGCCATGGCGCCTTGTTCGATCAGGCCGGAGATCTCCCGCATCCGGGGCGTGCCGACCGGCTGGCGCTTGAGGTAGAGATACATCACCAGCGCACCGATCAAGCCGAGGGCGCCGAGGTACGGGGCGAGGTGGACGTATTGCTCAAGATGCACAACGGACTCCGTCGGAAGAAGCGCGTCCCGCGTGGGTCATCAGTTGAAGCGGTTCATGGCGCGTTCGATCCCATCGACCAGCCAGCACTCCACTGCTTCGGCCATGGTGTCCAGCATGGCGTTCAACGCATCCCGTTCGACCGGCGGCATCCGTCCGAGCACCCAGTCGGCAAGGTCATCGTACTCCGGCGGCTTGGCACCGACGCCGATCCGCATCCGCGGATAATCCTGCCTTCTCAACGTCGACTCGATGCTCTTGAGGCCATTGTGTCCGCCGGCCGATCCGGCCCCCTTGAGTCGGAACGTCCCCGGCGCGAAGGCGACGTCGTCAACGAGCACCAGCAAGTCGTTCGCCGGGTCGAACGTCGGGGAACGCAGCGCGCGAAGTGCATGGCCGCTCGCGTTCATGAACGTCGTCGGCTTCAATACACGAACGGGGACGCTGTCGAGCGTCCCCGATGCGGCGACCGCTTCGTCGGCACGACGAAACGCTCCGAATCCCCAACGTGCCACCAGGTGATCCGCCAGCAGATACCCGGCGTTGTGCCGTGTCCGTTGGTACTCCGGACCCGGATTGCCGAGCCCGACCACGACCTTCGCCACCTACTTGCCGGGGGGTGCGGCCTCGGCGTCAGCGCCCTCTTCGCCCTTGCCCTTCTTGATGACTTCCGGCTCGCCAACGGCCGGCACCACCGGTGTGGCTGCCACTTCAGCCCGTGACGCGATGACAGACACGACGGAGACATCGGCGTCGTTCATGATCTCGCCGTGGGGAACCGTGATGTCGCTGATGTGAATCGCATGGCCGAGCGTCAGTTCGGTGACATCGACTTCGATG
>JBEPVV010000137.1:0-5750 GCA_041690795.1 Gemmatimonadota bacterium
GCGCAGCACCCGGTAGAAGAATTCATGCGGGAAGTAGCGCTCCCCGGCACGATCAGCCGCGACCCATTCGTCAAGCACGGCGCCCTCGAGCCGGCGCATCGCTTCCATCTCGGGAATGCAGGTGTCCGTGACGCGGTTCATGTGCCGCGCGAGCAGCTTTGCCTCATCCTGTGGCGTGAGGTCGCGGTAGTTCGGCACCCGCTCGTAGTAGTCGTGCGCAACCAGGTTGAAGATGTCTTCTTCGAGGTTGGCGCCGGTGCAGGTGATGGCCTGCACCTTGTCGCGCCGGATCATCTCCGCCAGCGACAACCCCAGTTCTGCCGTGCTCATCGCGCCTGCCAGCGTGACCATCATCTTGCCGCCGCCGGCCAGGTGGCGGATGTAGCCGTCGGCGGCGTCGACCAGTGCCGCGGCGTTGAAGTGGCGATAGTGGTGGCGAATGAACTGGGAGACGGGACCGGCCTGGGACACGGGCAACTCCGTTGAACGTGAGTGCGGCTCGACGCTGCAAACATATCGTCGCGCTCGGAGCATCGCCACGCGTTACGTTGATCGGGATGCCGCTCCCCGAACAGCTGAATTGCTGGGCCACCACGGCGCCGGGTGTCGAACAACTCCTCGGCAATGAACTTCGTGGCCTGGGCATCACGCCCGGTGCGGACGAACCCGGCGGCGTGAAGTTCAATGCAACCACTGCCCAACTCGCCGATGCGCTGCTCCACCTGCGGACGGCCAGCCGGGTCGTGGTGCGGATGGCAACCTTCCGGGCGCAATCGTTCGGCGAGCTCGAGCGCCGCGCGACCGGCGTGCCGTGGGACTGGGTCCTCGTGCCGGGCCGCGCCGTGCACTTCCGCGTCAGCTCGAAGAAGTCGCGCCTCTATCACGAGGATGGCATTGCCGAGCGGCTGGAACGCGCGGTGCACGCGGTGCTGCCCGGAGCCGAACTCGTCCGGGCCCCATCGGCGGCGGAGGCACGCGAAGACGACGTGACGCGTGTCGCTGATGTGCAGCGCATCGTCGTTCGCGTGATGCGCGACGAGTTCACTCTCTCGGCCGACGCGGCCGGCGCGCTGCTGCACCTGCGCGGCTGGCGACAGGCCGTCGCGAAAGCCCCGTTGCGCGAGACGCTCGCCGCAACCCTGCTGCTGGCGAGCGGCTGGGATCGCCGATCGCCGTTGATCGACCCGTTCTGCGGTTCAGGAACGATCGTGATCGAGGCCGCACTCATGGCGCGCGGGATGGCACCGGGGCGCGGACGCCGATTCGCGATGGAGGCGTGGTCCGCCGCCTGTGCCGCCGCGATGGCGGCGGCACGCCTTCGCGCGCGTAACGCGGAGCACGCGTCCCCGGCGATCTGTTGCGGTGCCGATCGGGATGCCGGCGCGATTGCCGCATCGATCGCCAATGCCGAACGCGCCGGTGTATCAGAGAGCGTGCGCTTCGAGGCAGCGGCCCTGTCGCACCTCGCGGCCGACGATGCACCGGGCTGGATCGTCACCAATCCACCGTACGGCGCCCGCATCGGCGAACGCCATGACCTTCGCGATCTTTACGCGGTCCTCGGCCGGATGCTGCGCGAGCGCAGGCCGGCGTCGCACTTCGCCATGCTGAGCGCCGACCGGATGCTCGAAGGGCAGCTGGGGGTTCCGCTGGAGGAGGTGCTACGCACGACCAATGGCGGGCTGCCGGTGCGGGTGGTGCGACGCGCGCTCTGAGACTGCGGTGATTCAGCTCAGGGGTGCGCGCCCGGCGGAGGATTCATGATCTGGTGAAATAGGCAAGGCTCCTCTGAATAGGAGTCGGGGAAGCGCCACTTCGTCCCATCCCAGTGAATGAGACCGCTCGACGTGACGATGGCGTCGATTCCACCGTCGTTGATCACGCCATAGACATCGATGTTGCCGATCAGCTGCGCGACCGGATACCCCCACGCATCGACGACCCAGGTGCGCGCGGTGTTGGGCCGCTTGGGATAGTCATCGTGCATCGCGAACGAGAAGGCGGCGTACCGCGTTCCGTTGGGCCCCCGTACGCCGAACATCTTCGTGATGGAGTACCGCGCATCAGCTGGGGTGCCCCAGTAGTCGGTGAACTCGTACAGCTCGCCGCGCGCTGTCGTCGGATGGAGAAAGGCGCGATACCGCTGCCATGCGGAGTCCGCGACGCCGAAGAAGAATTGCCACGCGCCGGCGCGGGCGAACGGCGGCGGCTCCCGCACGATGGGCGCCGGGTAGATCCCGTGCACCACCACCGCGAAGGGCGCGGTGTTGGTCGGCGCGAGGGCGTACAGCCAGCCGGGGTGGGCGATCTCGTCGCACGCCGCGCGCCACGAAACCGGTGGCTGGAAACGTTGGCGCGTCGCGACGCGCGCATGCACGATCCGCTCGAGGTGCGCGCCATCCGGGAACAGGTAGACAGTGACCGTATCACCGACCTGCGCCATCGGGTTGCCGCCGAGCGAGTCGAATTGTGACAGCGTGCCGGCGCGAGTAAGGCGCCCGCCGGCGTAGAACGACTCGACCGTCTTCGGCGGCTGCGGATCAGGGAGCGTGATGATCTGCGCGCGCGCCGTGGGCACCGCGAAGGTGATCAATGCGACGCACAGGATCCGTCGCGTGCCGCTGACGAAAGGGCTCATGATGACTCACGGTCCGGGAAGCAGTACAAAGCGCGCGACCCGCGCGGGATCGAAGAACGTTGCCGCGGCATCGCGGACCATCGTGGGCGTCAGCGCGTCAAGGCGCTTCCCCCAGTCGAGCATGCCCTCGAGCGGCTGGCCGACCCGCGTGCCATCAGGCATCAGGTAGGTCGAGAGCTGTTCCATCCACCAGTCGTTCGTCTTCACGGCGACTTCGTCTTCGCGCCGCGCCTGCGACACGAACTTCTGCAACTCATCGACGCGCGGTCCGTCGCGGCGGAAGCCCGCCACAATCTGCTGGGCGGCCTGCCAAAGGGTATCGGCCTGGGCCGGAGTCGACTTGAAGGAGATATCGCTGCGATAACGAAGTCTCGGTATCCGATCAATCTGCGTACTCACCGACACGCTGTACGTCGCGCCCATCGCCTCGCGCAGCTGATCGAGGAGCCGCTCCTGCACGATTTCTGCCGCGGCGCTTGCGGCGAGCGACGCATCCAACGCGATCCCGTCGGCCGGACCGGTATAGATCACCACCTGCTCGCTCACCGGCTCCTTCCCCTTGCGCACCATCCGGGTGATCTCGCCTTCGGGTGGGAGCGTGCTGACATCCTTCCATGCGTGAGTGCCCCCTGCGGACGGGAGGCCGCCGAGCCAGCGGGTGACCAGCGGTTTCAGCGAATCGACGTCGACCTTGCCGACGATGATGAAGGTGAAGCCATTGAAATCGCTGAACCAGTTGCGATATGCGGCAATCGACCTGGTCGCGTCGAACCGCTCCAGGCGCGCGACGGACAGCGGTTGTGCGCGGGGGCTGTTGCTGTTCATCGTGACCTGGATCGTGTCGCCGAACACCGCCTGCGGCGCGTCGCCCCGGTTGAGGAGCGAATTGCGGATCTGATTCTTCAGCGCCGTCACCGCGGCGGTATCGAGCCGGGGCGTCGTCAACGTGATCCAGAGGAGCTGCAGCGCCGATTCGAGGTCGCGAGGCGCGGCGACCGCGATCACCCCCTCGCTGGTCGCGTCGACCTGCGGCAGCACGAAGGCAATCTTTCCCGCCATCTTCTTTCGCAACGACACGGGATCGAAGTCGCCGGCACCGCTCTGCTGCACCACCGTCCCCGCGAGCGAACCGTTCAGCAGCTCATCGTCCGACAGCAGCGAGAGGCCGCCCGCGCCCTCGCCCACGACGAAGAGCTGATCGGCCTTGTAGTCGGTCGGCTTGATCACCACGCGGACGCCATTGGAGAGACGCCAGTCGGTCACTCCGAGGGCGGCGTAGGTGGTCTCGGACACGATCCGCCCCGGCTGCGGCGGATTGGCTACCAGTGCCGTTGTCACGGCGGTTTCGGTGTAGGCCGGCAGCGTCATCGTGTCGGTGCGAGCGAGAATCGCGAGCAGGGTATCTCGCCCCGGCAGGGTGGCGCGGGTCTTGTCGGGGCCGAGCACGGCGATGAAGCGGTCGGTGCCGCGCGAGGATTCGCGGATGGCGGCGTTGACGTCGGCCACCGTGATCGTCGGCAGGATCTTCTTCGCCAGCGCGTAACGATCGGTCGCCGACACGGTCGCCGAGCCATTCAGGAAGGCCGACATGTAGCTGCCGACGAAGTCGCTCGACTCGGTCCGGCTCTCTTCGCTCGCCGCCGACTCACGTGAACGCAGCAGCGTTGCCCGGGCGCGGTCGAGCTCGGAGGCGAGTACGCCATGCTCATCGAAGCGGCGCAGCTCGCGGAGCGCTGCCTCGAACCCCTCCGCAGTGTGTCCCTCTTTCGCGGCGACCACCAGCTGAAAGACCTGGAGGTCGCGAATGAATCCCGCCGGTCCGAAATAGGCGGACACGAACGGCGCATCGGGGCGGCGGGTGATCTCCTGCATCCGCTGTGAGGCGATGAGCGAGAAGAGTCCGTGCACGAGGTTGCGCCGTTCGTCGGCTTCAGTGCGGAAGTGCGTTGCCGGGCGCCGGATGAGCAACTGCACCGACGCCGTCGGCAATTCGGCGTCGGTAATGACGGCCACGCGGGTCCCGGGAATGGCCGGCACCGCCGCGTCGACGCGGGGGCGTTCGTGGGCCGGGTTTCGCATCGCGCCGAAGCGATCCCGGATCAGTGCCGTGAGCGAGTCGACGGGGTAGTCGCCGACGGCGATGATGGCCATCAGGTCTGGGCGATACCAGTCGTGGTAGAAGCGCTTGATCGGGCCGGGTGTCGCCCGGGCAATGACGCCGGTGTCACCGATCGGCAGGCGTAACGCGTAGCGCGAGCCCTGGAACAGCACGGGAAACTCCCGATCACGAATTCGCGACCCGGCACCCAGGCCGCTCCGCCACTCGCCCAGGATCACGCCACGTTCGGCCGTCACCTCGGTTGAATCGAAGCGGTCGCCGTGCGCCCAGTCCTGCAGGATGTCGAAGGCGCGAGCCACCTGCGCCGGGTGATCGCTGGGCAGGGGCAGGATATACGTCGTCTCGTCGAACGACGTCTCGGCGTTGAGGTCGGCGCCGAACTTGACGCCGATCGATTCGAGATACCGGACCAGGTCATTCTTGGCGAAATGCGTGGTGCCGTTGAATCCCATGTGCTCGATGAAATGGGCAAGACCGCGCTGGTCTTCGTCCTCGAGAATCGACCCGGCGCGCACCACCAGCCGGAGCTCCAGGCGATGCTCCGGGTAGCTGTTGTGCCGCACCCAGTAGCGGAGCCCGTTGGCGAGCCGGCCCGTGTGCACGGCGGTGTCGACCGGGAGGGGCGCCGCGCTCGCGGCCGGCCGATGCGCCGGCTGCTGGGCGCTGAGGGGGGCGGCCGCGAGCAGTGCGAAGACGAGCAGGCGCATAGGGGTCCGGGGACAGGGATGGTGCAAGCTAGGAGCGAGGAGCGGCGCCCGATAGTCGGCTATCGTCGTGGTGCGAATGGGGTTGTCCATTGGTGAACCGCCGGAGTCGGGGGTCGTGTGCCTTGTGCAAACGGTCAGAAAGACGTCAAATTGGTACATTACCGGCAGGACGATCACTTTACCCAAGAGGAGGCTTCATGCAGGTGAATTTGCTACGTGGGATCGTTACGGGCGCTGGCGCCGCCTTCGCGCTCGCGCTGGTCGCTCCGTCGGCCGCACACGCCCA